>JAGKSZ010000043.1 GCA_018991295.1 Porphyrobacter sp.
GCCGATCAGCGCCTGTGCCATGTCGCTCTCGCCCGCTGCAATCACCGTGCCCGCGCCCTCGTTGCCCGCAGGCAGGCGCTGACCGTGGCGGGCCTTGTTGCCGGTGAGGAACGGCTCGGGCATGGTCGCCACGACCTTGCCGGGCGTATATTCGGCAGTCTCGAAATCGGCCGCGCTGGTGAGGATGGCGAGGTCCGAGGGGTTGATGGGCGCGGCCTCCATTTTGACAAGCACCTGATTGCCCTTCGGCGCGGGGAAGGTGCTTTCCGCGACTTCCAGCGTCAGCTTGCCGTCGGGGGTGAGGGTGGTGAAGAGCTGTTTTCCGGTGGTCATGGCGATGTTCTCCCGTCGATTTTTCGTCATTGCGAGCGTTGCGAAGCGATCCCGCTCCGGCCGTGGATTGCTTCGCTACGCTCGCAATGACGCGATGGCTAGCGTGACGTTACGGCAGGTCTTGCGGGTAGGTCGCTTCGACGAAATATAGTCCGTGCGGCGGGGCGTTGAGGCCCAAAGCGCCCCGGTCGCGCGCTGCCAGCGCCTCGGCCATGCGGGCTTCCGGCCATGTGCCAGCGCCCACCAGCTTGAGGCAGCCGACCATGCTGCGCACCTGATGGTGGAGGAAGCTGCGCGCAGCAGCGTGGATGTGCACTTCCTCGCCCGCCCGCTCGACCCGCAGTTCGTCCAGAGATTTCACCGGATCGGCCGCCTGACAATGGACGGATCGGAAGGTGGTGAAGTCATGCCGCCCCACCAGCGCCTGCGCGGCGCGGTGCATCGCGTCTGCATCGAGCGGCTGGGCCACGTGCCAGGCCCGGTCGCGGTGCAGGGTCAGCGGCGCGCGGCGGTTGGCGATGCGGTAGAGGTAACGCCGTCCGATGCAGGAAAAGCGCGCGTGCCAATCATCGGGCACCACCTCGCAATGCGTGACCGCTACGGGATCGGGGCGCACTTGTGCATTGATCGCCGCCATAAGCCGGAAGGGATCGAAGGGCTTTTCGATGTCCACATGGCTGCGCATCGCCAGCGCGTGCACGCCCGCATCGGTGCGGCCTGCCGAGTGCATGACCACGTTTTCGCCCGTAATCCGGTGCAGCGCGTCCTCGATGGATTGCTGCACGCTGGGCCCGTGCGACTGGCGTTGCAGCCCGAAGAAGGGCGTGCCGTCGAATTCGAGGGTGAGGGCAAAGCGGATCACTCCAGCACTGTCCCCGCTGCCACGGGGCGTCCGCGCAGAAACTCGGGGCGCTCAAGCACCGGCTTGCCCGCACGCTGGAGCCGCAGGGGCCGGATTGCGCCGCTGCCGCAGGCGATGGTGAATTCCTCATCCAGCACCGTGCCCGGAGCGCCTGACCCTTCGGCCACCTCTGCCAGCAGCAACTTGATGCGCTCTCCCTCCAGTTCGAACCAGGCGCCGGGGAAGGGCGCAATCCCGCGCACCAGCCGCTCGATTGCCTCGGCATTCTGCGCCCAGTCAATGCGGCTTTCCGCCTTGTCGACCTTGGGCGCGTAGAGGGCTGCCCCGTCGTCCTGTACCTCGGGCGGGAAGGCTGGAAGGTCCGCCAGCACCTCCACCATCGCCGCCGCGCCGACCGCGCCGAGTTCCTCGAACAATTCACCCGTGGTCTTGCGCCCCACCGGCACCGCAACCTTGTGGAGCATCGGCCCGGTATCAAGCCCCGCTTCCATCTGCATGATCGTCACGCCCGTTTCTTCATCGCCCTCCATCACCGCGCGGTGGATGGGCGCGGCCCCTCTCCATCTGGGAAGCAGCGAGGCGTGGATATTGAGGCAGCCGCGGCGCGGCGCATCCAGCACCGCTTGCGGCAGGATCAGGCCATAGGCGGCGACCACCGCGACATCGGCCTCCAGCGCTGCAAATTCCGCCTGCGCCTCGGCATTTCTCAAGGACGCAGGCACACGCACCGGCACCCCGAGCCGCTCGGCCTCGACCTGCACGGGCGATGCCATCAGTTTCTTCCCCCGCCCCGCCGGGCGCGGCGGCTGGGTATAGGCGCAGACGATCTCATGCCCGGCCTCATGCAAGGCCCGCAAAGCCGGCACCGCGAATTCGGGCGTTCCCATGAAGATAATGCGCAATCTACAAACCCCGTTCGTGCTGAGCTTGTCGAAGCACTGCACTTTCTTCTAGCTAGGCCCATAAAGAGCATGACGGCCGTTGGGCAATGCCCACCTGACGGTTCCGACAAGCTCAGGGCGAACGGAAAAGGGAAGATCCGCGCTTTGGCCTCACAGGAAATCGAAGCTTTGAGTTCCGCGCTCGCCCGCTTGCCGGGGCTGGGGCCGCGTTCGGCGCGGCGCGCGGTGTTGTGGCTGGTCAAGCACCGCGAATCTGCACTGCCCGCGCTGCTTGAGGCGCTGGCGGGCGTGGCCGAAACACTTGTCGAGTGCGAAACCTGCGGCAATGTCGACACCCGCAACCCCTGCGGTATCTGCGCCGATCCGCGCCGCGATGCACGTGCGCTGTGCGTGGTCGAGGAGGTCTCCGACGTCTGGGCGCTCGACCGTGCCCGCCTGTTTCCCGGCCGCTACCATGTGCTCGGCGGCAGGCTTTCCGCGCTTGACGGGATTGGCCCTGAAGACCTCAACATCGCTAGCCTGCTCGCCCGTGTGGAGGCGGGCGGGGTGGACGAGGTGGTGCTCGCGATGAACGCAACGCTTGAAGGCCAGACCACCGCGCATTACCTTGCCGAGCGGCTTGAGACCTTCCCCTTGCGGGTCACGCAGCTGGCGCACGGCCTGCCGGTCGGCGGGGAGCTCGACTATCTCGACGAGGGTACGCTGGCGCAGGCTCTCAGGGCAAGGAGGCCCATGGGATGAATGGCACACAACGCTTCTTCACCTGGATTTTCGGCCCGGGTGTAGAGCGCGAGTCCCGCGCGTGGAAGGTGGAATGCAGCCATTGCCACCACTCCGACAGTGTCTGGGATCTGGGCGGTATCCGTTACAAGGCGAGCGGGACCAAGCGATCAGGCGGGAAATGCCGCAAGTGCGGGCGCTTTTCGATGCGCAAGGTCTATCGATCAGCGTGATCGGAGCATCGCGCTTGCGCAAGGCGTGGGGCCACCCTATTTTGCACCGCATGGCTATCCGCGAAATCCTCGAAGTGCCGGACCCCCGGCTGAAAATCGTCTCGACCCCGGTCGAACCGCATGAGTTCGGCCCGGAGCTCAATGCGCTCGTCGAAGACATGTTCGAGACGATGTACGATGCCCCCGGCATCGGCCTTGCCGCGATCCAGGTCGGCGTGCCCAAGCGGGTGCTGGTTATTGACCTGCAACCCGACGATCCCGATGCAGAGCCGGTCGAATGCACCGCTCACGGCGGGCACAAGCACACGCATCCCGCCACCAGGAAGGAACCGCGGGTGTTCATCAATCCGGTGATCCTCGATCCGGCGGATGAACTGTCGACCTATCAGGAAGGCTGCCTGTCGGTGCCCGAAATCTACGCCGACGTGGATCGCCCGGCGACCTGCACGGTGCGTTATCAGGATCTGGACGGCAACACCCACGAAGAACGCCTCGATGGCCTGCTGGCGACCTGCCTCCAGCACGAAATGGACCACCTCGAAGGCATCCTGTTCATCGATCACCTCTCGCGGCTGAAGCGGGCGATGGTGCTGAAGAAGCTCGAAAAGATCCGGCGCGCGGCGTGACTTTTTTGCGTGCCCGCCTCGGCGGGCACGTCCTCGGTGCGTTTCGTGCTGCGCACGAGCACCTGCGGGCGGCCGGTCGGCCTTGCGGCGCTTTGCGCCGATGGTTGCACCTTCCCTCGTCTTTCCGGACTTGATCCGGGGCCCCGCTTTCTGTTGGAAATCCGCTCGGTGCCACTGGCGTTCCCTATTCGTTCTGTGTAGGCTCGCCGCATGGACCCTGCGATTCTCTCCATCCTCGCTCTCGTTATCGGTGCCGCCATCGGGTGGTTCATCGCCTCGCGCCCACTTGCTGACCTGCGCGCGCGGTTGGCGGCGGCTGAGGCTGCGGGGGCAGAGGGCGATGCGAAATTCGCCCGAGCGATTGCCGAACTGGGCGAAGCGAGGATCGAAGTGGCCGGGCTGAAGGAGCGCGCTGCACAGGCCGATGGCCTGCTCGCGCGGCTGGATAGTGTGCAGGCCGAGCGCGCCGACCTCGCCCAGCGCCTTGCTGCGCTCGAAAGCGCCTCGGCTGAGCGGGAAAAGGCTTTTGCCGAGCAGAAATCCGCCCTGCTCGCCGCGCAGGACAGCCTGAAAAAGGAATTCGAAAACGCCGGCAGCCGCGTGCTCGAACAGGCGCAGAAGGCGTTCCTTGAACGGGCCGATGCGCGCTTCCGCCAGTCCGAAGAGGCGGGCGAGGCCAAGATCAAGGCGCTGCTCTCGCCGGTGGGCGAAAAGCTGGCGAATTACGAAAAACAGGTTGCTGATCTGGAAGCCAAGCGCACCGATGCTTTCGGGCAGCTGGCAGGCCTGATCCAGTCGATGAAGGAAGGGCAGGAGCAGGTCCGGCGCGAGGCGCAGCGGCTCGGCAACTCCTTGACCAACGCCCCCAAGGCGCGGGGGCGCTGGGGGGAGCGCGCCTTGCAGAACGTGCTCGAACAATGCGGGCTGGCCGAGCATACGGATTTCCACCTCGAACAGTCGATGGACACCGCCGAAGGCAGGCTGCGGCCCGATGCGATCGTCAATGTGCCGGGGCAGAAGAAGCTGGTGATCGATGCCAAGGTGTCTTT
Organism: Porphyrobacter sp.; assembly: GCA_018991295.1. GTDB lineage: Bacteria > Pseudomonadota > Alphaproteobacteria > Sphingomonadales > Sphingomonadaceae > Erythrobacter. The sequence goes on from JAGKSZ010000043.1 coordinate 4,726, forward strand.
GAACGCCTATCAGGCCGCCTTCGAGGCCGACGACGAAAGCGAGCGCAAGCGGCACATGGATCTCCACGCCAAGTCGATGCGCGGGCACGTGCAGACGCTGGGCTCGAAAAGCTACCAGAGCCAGTTCGACGATGCGCCCGATTACGTGGTGATGTTTGTGCCGGGCGAGCATTTCGTCGCCGCTGCGCTCGAACATGATCCCGAATTGTGGGATTTTGCCTTCCGCAACAAGGTTCTGCTGGCGACCCCGACCAATCTCGTCGCCATCGCCCGCACCGTCGCGCAGGTGTGGCGACAGGACAAGATGGCGAGCGAGGCGGCCGAAATCGGGCGGATGGGGGCAGAACTCTATGATCGCCTCGCGACGGCGGCCGAGCACCTGAAGCGCGTCGGCGGCGGGCTGGAAAGCGCGGTCAACAATTACAACAAGTTCGTCGGCAGCTTTGAACGCAACGTGCTGTCCTCCGGGCGGCGGCTGGCGGAAAAGGGCGTCGAGATCGGCAAGCGCGCGATTGAGGACGTGCCGCTGGTCGAGAGCGCCCCGCGATACAATGCCGCCGACGGCGATGCCGTGGAGGATGAACTGCCCGCGCTCGAAAGCCGCAAGGACGCCGCCGAATAGCTACTGTTCGACCGTTGCCAGCACCTCATAGGCCAGCACCGCGCCGGCCACGGCGGCGTTGAGCGAATCGGCCCGGCCCTTCATCGGCATGGTCACTCTGAGATCGCAGGCCTGCTCGTAATCTTCCGGCAGGCCTTGCGATTCGTTGCCCACCAGAACGAAACACGGCGCACCATAGGGAGCGCCGCGATAGGGCACTGCATCTCTCAGCGAGGCAGCAACCAGTTGGCCTTGCCCTTCGCGCAACCACGACAGGAATTCGTCCCATCGCGCCTGCGCCAGCCCCACGGTGAACACCGCCCCCATGCTGGCGCGTACGGCCTCGGCGCTGAAGGGGTCGGCGCAATCATCGATCAGGATCAAACCCCCTGCGCCCACCGCATCGGCCGTGCGCAGCATCGTGCCGAGGTTACCGGGATCGCGCAAAGCCTGCGCTGCCAGCCAGATCGGGGCGCTGCCACGATCGAGCCGCGCCAGCCCTGTGTCCCATTCATCGAACACTCCGGCGACGACCTGGGCATTTTCCTTGCCGGTGATCTTCGAGAGGATGTCGGGCGTGGTGGCGATCACTTCGCCGCCTGCCGCCATGACGTCAGCTTCAAGTCGTTCGAGCAGGGGATGTTCGCGCCCCTCGGCCATCACCAGCAGGCGCGGCACGCGGCCTGAGGCGCGTGCATCTTCCAGCAGGCGCAGGCCCTCCACCAGAAACTGGCCAGCGCGCTTGCGGTGCTTCTTGTCCCGCAGCGAACGCAGGTATTTGACCGTCGGGTTGGAAAATCCGGTGATGTGCTTGCGCATGGGATGCCCTGCTAGCCGGTTGAGGCCGCTGGTCTCAATCTTCACCGAACCCGTCGGCGATCAGCGCGATGAGGCCTGCAAGCAACGCTTCGGCATCCTCGCCCTCGACCGCCACTTCGACCGTATCGCCCTTGGCCGCGCCGAGCATCATCAGGCCGAGGATCGAGCCACCAGCGGCGCTGTGCGGGGCCTTGGACACCGTCACCTTCACGCCTTCAGGCAGCGCCGCGACGGCACCGACGAACTTGGCGCTGGCCCGGGCGTGCAGGCCCCGGCGGTTGACGATGGTGACGCTTTGCCGTGCTTCCCCCACGATGCTGCGCCCCTAGGCCTTGGCCCGGGCGGGCGTGGCAGCATCTGCGCCCAGCAATTCGCTGGCGATGGTGATGTAGTTGCGCCCGGCGGTCTGCGCGGCGTGGACCGCAGCGGTCACATCCATCGATTTGCGCGCGCCGGCAAGGCGGATCAGCATCGGCAGGTTGATCCCTGCAATCACCTCGACATGGCCTGCATCCAGCAACGAAATCGCCAGATTGGACGGCGTGCCGCCGAACAGGTCGGTAAGGATGATCACGCCCTTGCCGGCATCGACCGCAGCGATTGCCCCGGCAATATCGGCGCGGCGCTGCTCCATATCGTCATTGGGGCCGATGCAGACCGTCACGATCGCCTCTTGCGGGCCGACCACGTGCTCCATCGCCTCGACGAATTGGTCCGCGAGGCGGCCATGGGTTACCAGGATCAAGCCGATCATGTGTGAATAGGGGTCCGTTAACTGCCCGGCCAAGGGGGCTGCCTTACGCGTTTCTACCTTAACCGGCAATGTGGCATCCACTGTCGGCGTCCCAATCCGGGGCGGGCGCTAGCGACGATCGCCTTCAATGGCGTCTGCCGCGCGCGAACCGAGATTGCGGTGGCGGACCGTGGGCGAAAATCCGGCGCTGCGCAAGGCCTGAGCCATGGTTTCGGCAGTGTAGACTGACCGGTGCCTCCCGCCGGTGCAGCCAAAAGCGATGTGGACATAGGGCTTGCCCTGCGCCCCGTAGCGCGGAAGCAGCAGCAAAAGCAGGTCACGGATCCGGGCAAAGGCCTCGGCAAAGGCGGGGTCCTTTTCGATATGCGCGCCCACGGCGGCATCCTGCCCGGTCTGCTCCTTCAGGCCCGGCACCCAGTGCGGATTGTCGAGAAAGCGCATGTCGAACACCAGATCGGCCAGTGGCGGCATCCCGCGGGCAAAGCCGAAGCTGGAAATGGTGAGGGTCAGCGCAGCCTCTGCCTCGGGCGGGGCGAAGAGTTCGCGGATGCGGGTTTGCAGATCGTTGCTGGTCATTGCCGATGTGTCGATCAGCACTTCGGCCCAGCGGCGCAGGGGTTCAAGCAGCTCGCGCTCGGCAGCGATGCCTTCGAGCACCGGGCGCCCGTCGGCCATCGGGTGACGGCGGCGGGTTTCATTGAAGCGCCGTTCCAGTTCGCCGCCGCTGCAATCGAGAAACAGCGAGGCCAGCGCCAGATCGGGGCGGGCGGCAAGGTCCTTCACCAGCGCGATGATATCGGCAGGGACAAAGCCGCGGGTGCGCGAATCAAAGCCGATGGCGAGCGGCCCGCGCGCATCATCGGCCATGGTGACGAGGCGCTTGAGCATCCGCACCGGGAAATTGTCGATGGTCTCCCACCCCAGATCTTCCAGCACATCGAGCGCCGTCGATTTGCCCGCCCCGGCAAGGCCGGTGACCAGCAGCAGCTGGCGCCTTTCGCTGTCGGGGAGAGGGGCGGCAGGTCCGATCATGTTCCCCTATGTGGCGATGGAGCAGGGCAAAGGGAAGATGGATCGAACACGAGGCCGTGGAGGCGCAGCGCCCATTGCGCGCGTTCGGCAGGTGCAATGGCGCCGGGGGCAAAAGCCAGCACCGGCACCGCCACCCCTTCGATCACGCGGGTGCGCAAGGGCGTGTGCGGCAGGCGTTCGGGCTCGGGGGTGCCCAGCATGAGGATCAGCGCCACCGGAGCGGGCGGGGCGACCGGCAGGCTGGCAAGGCCCACCCCGCGCACCTCCAGCAGTCCGGCGATGTTGGGCGGCGGCGCTGCGATCAGCACCCCAGCCTGCGCGCTGAGGGTTACCGCATCATCCCCGATCAATCCGGCGCCGCGCGCGATCAGCGCCAGCGCGAGGCTCGATTTGCCGGCGCCCGGCGGGCCTTCGATCAGGACGGCGCGGCCATCCATCGCCACGGCGCTGGCCTGATGGACGCGTGCGCTCATGGTGCAGCAGGCAGGGTGAGGCGCAGGCACGCCCCTGCCGCGCCATCGGGCCGGGCATCGGCCACCAGCGTGCCATCATGTGCCTCGGCAATGGCGCGGCCAATGGCAAGGCCAAGGCCGGAATGATTGCCGAAGCTTTCGCCTTCTGGCCGGTCGGAATGGAAGCGTCGGAACACGGCCTCACGGCGCTCGGGGTCAATGCCGGGGCCCGCATCGCAGACCTCGGTGACGATCTGACGCCCAGCCTGACGGATGCGTACGGCAACCGCGCCGTCCTGGGGTGAAAAGGACACGGCATTATCGAGCAGGTTTTCCGCCACGCGTTCAAGCTGCATCGGCACGCCCATCACCGTCGGCCGCACGCCGCCTGCCACATCGAGTTCAAGCCGCCGCCCGCCGTTCATGCCCCGGTCCTCGCGGCTGCGGATCAGGTTGGCGAACAGATCGGCAAGGTCCACCCGCTCCAGCTTCGCCCGGCTGATTTCGGCATCGACCCGGCTGGCGGCGGCGATTTCGGTGACGAGACGATCGATGCGGCGCACGTCATGGGCGGCGATCCCGATCAGCTGGCTGCGCAGCTGCGGGTCCTCCACCCGTGGCAGGGTGTCGATGGCGTTGCGCAAGCTGGCCAGCGGGTTCTTGATTTCATGCGCCACGTCGGCGGCAAAACTGTCGACCGCATCGATGCGCTGGCGCAGCGCGCCGGTCATGTCCGAAACCGCGCGGGCGAGCAGGCCGATCTCGTCGCTGCGCTGGGGCAGGCGCGGCACCTCCACCTCACGGTCGCGGCCCTGCTTCACGCGCACAGCAGCACGCGCAAGCAGCTGCAAGGGGGTGACGATGGTGCGCGCCAGAAACAGCGAAAGCGCCGCCGAAGCGGTCATCACCAGCAGCATCGCCACAAACAGCGTGGAGCGCGCCGCGCGCACGCTTTCGGTAATGTCGACCGCGTTGCGCACCGTCAGCAATGTCGCACCTTGCAGGCCGACAGGGGCAGCGGCGGTGATCACCGGGGTGCCATCGTTCCAATCATAGAGCCTGACCTGCGAGAGGCCGAGTTCGCGCGCGCGGGCCAGTTCGGGCCAGGCATCGGCCTCCTGGGCTTCGGGCTCGATATAGTCCTGCACGGGCTCTGCCGAAACGATGGTGTCCACGGTCCGGTCCAGCCAGCGGGCAAAGTTCTGTTCCCAGTCATCATCGGCAATATCGTTAAAGCGGAACGAGGGATCAGCCAGCGCAAAGCTGTCGGCGGTCAGCTGGCCCTTGGCATCGAAGGTGCGCAGCCGCATGCGCTGTTCCTTGCCGATCTGCACCAGCAGCGCCTCCTGCCGTGCGCGGCTGGCGCCGGCCAGCGCCTCGGCAGTGATCTGCGCTTCGATCCGGGCCAGCTTGAAGCGTTCGTTGATCAGCTGGGTGCGGTAGCTGTCGAGATAGAACAGCCCCCCGCCCAGCACCAGCAGCGGCAGGATGTTGACCGCCAGAATCCGCCCTGTCAGCGCGAAACGTCCGGTGGCGCTCAGCTGGCCGCCACTGCGTTTTGGATCAGCCATCGGTGAAGCTGTAGCCCGCGCCATAGAGCGTATCGATGGCATCGAACCCTGCGTCCACCACCTTGAACTTGCGCCGCATCCGCTTGATGTGGCTATCCACCGTGCGATCATCGACGAAGACATCGTCGGGGTAGGCCGCGTCCATCAGCTGGTTGCGGCTCTTGATCACGCCGGGGCGGATGGCGAGCGCTTCAAGGATCAGGAATTCGGTGACGGTGAGGCTGACCGGCTGGCCCTGCCAGGTCACCTGATGGCGGGCCGGGTCCATGAACAATCGCCCACGGGTCAGTGTGGCGGGCGCAGGATCGGGCGCGGAATCAGGCGCGCTGCCGGCCGCCAGCGGTTCGGCCCGGCGCAGGATTGCGCGGATGCGGGCGATCAGCAGGCGCAGGGAAAACGGCTTGGCGATATAATCATCCGCGCCCAGTTCCAGCCCTGCCTCCTCGTCGCTTTCATCATCCTTGCTGGTGAGGAAAATCACCGGCAGCGCCGAGTTTTCCCGCAGCCGGCGCAGCAGCTCCATCCCGTCCATCTTGGGCATCTTGATGTCGAACACGGCAAGATCGGGCGGATTGTCGAGCAGCGCCTTCAGCGCGGTTTCGCCGTCAGAATACAGGCGCGTGGCAAAGCCTTCGGCCTGAAGCGCGATCGAGACTGTGGTGAGGATGTTGCGATCATCATCGACCAGTGCGATCTGCTGGCCGCGCTCGCCTTCGGTGGCGGCCTCCGGGGGCAGCGGGGCGGGATCGGGGGTGGTGCGGCCCTCCATCGCGATCAGTCCGGCTCCGTTTTTGACAGCATTGGCCATGGGTAGCGCCAACGCGCCTGCGCCGCAACGCCTGCGCAGCGGGGCAAAGGCGCACTTGGCCGCCTGCCAGAATTGCTATGCCGCACCCGGTTTGACGCCGCCGCAGTCGCCATTTAAGGCGCAGGCCAAGGGATCGGACATATCGCGGCCATGATCTTCCGCCCGGTGTTGCATACGTATGCGCAAGTGCTACGGGATGCGGGACCGGATGGGAGATTCGCTGGCCCCGGCTGGCCATGTCACCTTTCGCGCAACATATTCCCGCCGCCTCGCCCAGGAGACGTAAGTTGACCTCGCTCGCAACCCCGCTGGCCGCCCAGAACCTCAAGACCAACGCCCGCATCCACGCCAATCTCGGCACGTCGGCGCTGGTCGAACATGCGCTGAAGAAGGGTGAGGGCAAGCTGACCAAGCACGGCGCGCTGCTGGTCGATACCGGCCGCTTCACCGGGCGCAGCGTCAAGGACAAGTTCATCGTCCGCGATGCCGAAACCGAAAGCACCATCAACTGGGGCGCCATCAACCAGCCGATGAGCGAGGAACATTTCGCCAATCTCAAGGCGGATTTCCTCAAGGAGCTGGAAGGGCAGAGCGAACTTTATGTCGCAGACCTGTTCGGCGGCTCGCAGCCGGAATACCGGTTGAACGTGCGGGTCATCACCCAGATGGCCTGGCACAACCTGTTCATCCGCACCCTGCTGGTGCGCCCCACGGCGGACGAACTGGCCAGCTTCGTTCCCGAATACACCATCATCAACCTGCCCAGCTTCAAGGCGAACCCGGAACGCCACGGCTGCCGCAGCGATACGGTGATTGCGGTCAGCATCACCGAAAAGCTGATCCTGATCGGCAACACCGAATATTCGGGCGAGATGAAGAAGGGCGTGTTCGGCCTGTTGAACTACCTTCTGCCCGCGCAGGGCGTGATGCCGATGCACTGTTCGGCCAATATCGGCGCAGATGGCCGCTCCGCGATCTTCTTCGGCCTTTCGGGCACGGGCAAGACCACGCTTTCGGCCGATGCCAGCCGCACGCTGATCGGTGATGATGAACACGGCTGGTCGGACACCGCGGTCTTCAACTTTGAAGGCGGCTGCTATGCCAAGATGATCAACCTTTCGGCCGAGGGTGAGCCGGAAATCTTCGCCACCACCCGCATGTTCGGCACGATCCTCGAAAATGTCACCATGGACGAGGACACCCGCGAGCTTGATTTCACCGATGGCAGCAAGACGGAAAACACCCGCGGCGCCTACCCGATCGAGTTCATCCCGAACACCAGCGAGAAGAACCTCGGCCCGGCGCCGTCCAATGTGATCATGCTGACTGCCGATGCTTTCGGCGTGCTGCCCCCGATTGCGCGGCTGACGGCAGATCAGGCAATGTATTACTTCCTGTCGGGCTACACCGCCAAGGTCGCAGGCACCGAAATCGGCGTGACCGAGCCTGAGGCGACCTTCAGCACCTGCTTTGGCGCGGCCTTCATGCCGCGTCACCCGAGCGTTTATGGCAACTTGCTGAAGGAACGCATCGGCAAGGGCGGGGCGGAATGCTGGCTGGTCAACACTGGCTGGACCGGCGGCGCCTATGGCACCGGCAATCGCATGCCGATCAAGGCGACCCGCGCTCTGTTGACGGCCGCTCTGACCGGCGAGCTGAAGAAGGTCGAGATGCGCACGGATGCGAACTTCGGCTTCGCAGTTCCCGTCGCCGTCGCTGGTGTCGATACGAAGATCCTCGATCCGCGTTCGACCTGGGCCGATGGTGCCGCCTACGACGCCCAGGCCAAGAAACTGGTCGGCATGTTCATCGACAACTTCGCCAAGTTCGAAGCGCATGTCGACGGCAAGGTTCGGGACGCAGCGCCGGGCATTCGCCTCGCAGCGGAATGACCGATTGCAATTCTTGAGGTGGAGAGAGGCCCGGCAGCTTTGCCGGGCCTCTTTTGCTTGGTGCTTGCCTTTGCCGCTGTCGCGGCCGATATGGGATCGGAGAAAGAGACCGATGACATGGCAAGCGAACCGCTAGAGATCAACAACCGCATCACGATCGCAGGCTGGGAACTGACGGAGCAATTCGTGCTGGCCGGCGGCCCGGGCGGCCAGAACGTCAACAAGGTCTCGACCGCCGTCCAGCTCTTCTTCAACCTGCTCGGATCGCCCTCGCTGAACGATCGCGTGAAACAGAACGCCGCGAAACTCGCCGGCAAGCGCCTGTCGAAGGAAGGCGTGCTGATGATCGAGGC
>JAGKSZ010000274.1 GCA_018991295.1 Porphyrobacter sp.
GGGGTCTGGCAGGGGTCTGGGGGGGGTCTGCGGGGAGTCTGGCGCAGGTCTGGCGCGGGTCTGATTGGGGTCTGCAAAACTGCCCCGGCAGCGTTTACATCGCTGCCGCCCTCGCCCATCACTGGCGGCGTGATCCATCCCGATCCTCTCCCTTCGCCCGTGCCCCTGCCTGCGCTCCATGCCAGCCATGGCGGGCATTGGCTGCGAGAAGGGGGGCCGCGAGAAGGGGGGCTGCGCAGCGGCACTGGCGCAACGCAGGCCGTGTCCAAGGGCGATGCGATCATGGCCGCTGCCGATACTCCGGTGCTGATGATCAACGCCCCGCTGGTGGCAAGCCGCCTTGGCTATCCCGATCTGTCCGGCCTCGATCTGCTGGAGGCCTTCGCCTTCATCCACCCGGCGCGGTTCTGCGTGCCGACCCCGCGCGGCCTTGCCGAGGCGCTGGGCCTGCCGGTGCCCGAAAATGACGCCGCCGTACCCGAACTGCTGCAGCTGGCAACAGGCGCGCTGATCGCGGCCTGTCAGGACCCCGCATGGCCCGAGCGCGAAGGCGCGTGGAGCGCGGTGCAGACCCTTGAACGCCTGCGCTGGCCGTGGGCGCAGGTGCTGCGCCCCCACATAGCCAAGCCCGAACGCGCCGAACGCTGGCTGTTTGCCAGGCTGCCCGAATGGGACGAAGCGGGCGAGCGCCCCGCCCCGCGTCAGGTGAACATCAGCCCCGAGGCGGTGCAGCAGCAGCTTGCGCAGCTGACCGGCGAAAGCGCCGAGCAACGCGAGGGCCAGCGCGCCTATGCCGCCGATGCCGCCCGGATCTTTGCGCCGCGCTCTGCGCCCGGAAGGCCGCATCTGGCGCTGGCGCAGGCGGGCACGGGGATCGGCAAGACGCTGGGCTATCTTGCGCCCGCATCGGTCTGGGCAGCGCAAAGCGGCGGGACGGTGTGGGTGTCGACCTTCACCAAGAACCTGCAACGGCAATTGCGCGCCGAGGCCCGCCGGGCATGGCCCGCCAAGCGCCCCGATGGCACCCCGCCGGTGGTGGTGCGCAAGGGCCGTGAGAATTACCTGTGCCTGCTCAATCTGGAAGACGCGCTGCAAGGCGGCTTTGCCGGGCGTCCGGCGATCCTTGCGCAGCTGGTGGCGCGCTGGGGCGCCTATACCCGCGATGGCGACATGATCGGCGGCGATCTGCCCGGCTGGCTGGGGACGCTGTTCCGCAAGCGCGGGATCGCCGCGCTCACCGACAGCCGCGGCGAGTGCATCTATGCCGGGTGCCCGCATTACCGCAAATGCTTCATCGAACGCGCCGCGCGTGACAGCGCGCAGGCCGATCTGGTGATCGCCAATCATGCGCTTGTCATGGTCAATGCAGCGCGGGCCAGAGAGCCGAACCAGCGCCCCACCCGCCTGATCTTCGATGAAGGCCACCACGTTTTCGATGCGGCCGACAGCACCTTTGCCGCGACGCTTTCCGGGCAGGAGACGATTGAACTCAGGCGCTGGATCATCGGCCCGGAAAAGGAATCGCGTGGGCGCAGGCGCGGGCTTTCGGCGCGGCTGGCGGACATCGCCAGCTATGACGAGGCCGGGGCAGAAGCCATTGCGGCGGCCTGCAAGGCGGGGCAATTGCTGCCGTCCGAAGGCTGGCTCCAGCGCCTTGCCGAAAACAGCCCCTTCGGGCCCATCGAAGCCCTGCTCGCCGCGGTGCGCACCGCCACCTATGCCCGCGATGAAAGCGGCGGCGTGGATGCAGGCTATGGGATCGAAACCGAAGCGGCGGGCCTTCCGGGCGAGGTGATCGAAGCGGCCAGCATCGCTGCCGAGGCGCTTGCCAGCATCCGCGTGCCGCTGATCCGGCTGGGCGGGCGGCTGGAGGCGATTCTGGCCGAACCGCCTGACTGGCTCGATGCGCAGGGGCGTGCGCGGATCGAGGGCGCGCGGTTTGCGCTGGCGTGGCGGATCGACATGCTCACCGGCTGGGAGGCGCTGCTTGACCGGCTGGGCGGCCCTGCGGACCCCGAATTCGTCGATTGGCTGGCGGTCGACCGTTCGGACGCGCGCGAGTTTGATATCGCGATCCACCGGCGCTGGCTCGATCCGATGAAGCCCTTTGCCCGCGTCGTGCTGGAGCCTGCGCACGGCGTGCTGCTGACCAGCGCGACCCTCACCGACAGGACGCAAGACGACAGCAAGTGGGCAAGCGCGGTTGCGCGGTCGGGCGCGGCCCATGTCGAAGTGCAGCCGCTGCTGTCCGAGGCGGCCAGCCCCTTCGATTACGCGTCCCGTGCCGAGGTGCTGATCGTGACCGATATTGCCAGGGGCGATCTGCCGGGGCTTGCCGGTGCCTATGCCCGGATCATCGAAGCCTCGGGCGGGGGCGTGCTGGGCCTGTTCACCGCGATCCGGCGGCTGCGCGCCGTGCATGGCCGCATTGCAGACCGCCTCGCGCGGGCGGGCCTGCCGGTTTATGCCCAGCACGTCGATCCGATCGACACCGGCACGCTGGTGGATATTTTCCGCGATGATCCACGCGCCAGCCTGATCGGCACCGATGCTTTGCGCGACGGGGTCGATGTGCCCGGTCATTCCCTGCGCTGTGTGGTGATGGAGCAGGTGCCTTGGCCCCGGCCCGATATCCTTCACAAGGCGCGCAGGCTTGCCGGCGGCGGCGCGGCCTATGATGATCGCATCATCCGCGCCCGGCTGGCGCAGGCTTTCGGGCGGCTGATCCGTTCGAAGGAAGACAGCGGCCATTTCATCGTGCTGTCGCCCGCCTTCCCTTCACGGTTGCTCAGCGCCTTTCCCAAAGACACCCCGGTGCTGCGCGTGACGCTCGATCAGGCTTTACAACGCCTGCGCGCTGGTGTTGGGGGCAGTGTAAGCGAGCACGCCACAGGAGCCTTGCAGCCATGAAGATTCTGGGCCTCCTGCGCCATGCCAAGTCTGACTGGGACGATACCAGCCAGCGCGATTTCGACCGCGGGCTGAATGCGCGGGGGCGCAAGGGGGCGCAGGCCATCGGCCAGCATATCCGCGACCACGGGATCAAATGGGACAAGGTGATCGCCAGCCCCGCGGTGCGCGTGAAGCTGACGCTGGAGGGCGCGCTGCCCGAGGAGACGCCGATCTATGATGATCGCCTTTACCTTGCCAGCTTCGATACCATCGTCGAGACGATCGAGGCCCATGCCGGCGCGGGCGATGACGAGGGCGCCAAAGAGCCTGGGGCGATCCTCATTTCCGGGCACAATCCCGGCCTTCAGGATGTGCTTCTGGAACTGGTCGCACCGGGCAAGGAAAACGCGCTGTTCAAGGAAGCGGTCGTGAAATTCCCGACCGCTGCCTATGCCGTGCTCGAATGCGATATCGCGCATTGGAGCGAGCTGAAACGCTATTGCGCGGAACTGGTGCACTTTGCCCGGCCCCGCGATCTTGATCCTGAACTGGGGCCGGAAGGCTAAGGGTATTCCCCGTTCGCCCTGAGCTTGTCGAAGGGCCGCACTAAGACTTCTGCCCGGCGCCCGGTTTCCGAAGGAAGTACAGTCCTTTGACAAGCTCAGGACGAACGGTGAGAGGTTCGCTTGCTCAGCTCAGTTCACCGCCACCACGTTATCGTCCGAATTGCGGTCGATGTAGAAGTTGTAGGGATCAACCCCGACAAAGGCGGGCTTCTTTGCCGTCACCACCTCGACCACCTGGCCGCCGCTGCGCAGCGGTGTGCGCTGCATCGCCAGCACATCGGCCTTGTCGAAGGCACCGGTGCCCGGACGCTGGGTGAAGGCGCCCACCTCGATGCTTTCAGCCAGCTTGGCGGGGGTTTCCACGCCCTTGCCCGTCGCGGTGAACTTGCCCGCCTCGATGGTGATGCGGGTCACCCACTTGCCATCCTTGCGCTGGGTGCTGACCGCGTCCCTGGCCTTCAGATCATAGATCGTGATCGTCTCGAACAGATCGGTGATCAGCGCCTGATCTTCCGGCGTCTTGGCCTCCTTGCGCAGCTCGGCAATCAGATCGAGACTGCGCGGATACGGCGCGCCCTTGAACCTGAAGCGCGTCACCAGCCGCGACAATGCGCGGTTGACCGCATCCTCGCCCAGACGGTGCTGGAGCAGGTACATCACGAGGCTGCCCTTGCGGTAATGGATGTGCTGCTGGTTCTCCACCCGCACCAGCGGTTGTTCGGGCAGCGGATCGCCCTTGCGCCCGCCCAGATAGCGGTCGAGTTCGAACTTGAGGAAGCGGCGGATCTTGTCCTCGCCATAGAGCTCCTTCATCACCATCAGCGCCGAATATTGCGCCAGCGTTTCCGACAATAGCGTTGAGCCCTGCATATCTGCGCCCACGATCTGGTGCGCCCAGTACTGGTGGCCCACTTCGTGCGCGGTGACATAGGAGACGTAATCGATCACCTCCGGATCGCGCACGTCAGCGGCAAAGCCGATGCTTTCGGAATAGGGCATGGTGCCCGCAAAGGCCTGCGCAAAGCTCGAATAGCCCGGAAATTCGATGATCCGCGCATAGCCGAACTGGTAGGGGCCGAAATTGCGTTCGTAATAGGCCAGCGAAGTCTTCAGCGCCTTTTGCATCCCCGGCACGTTCCAGTCGTGCTTGGGATCGTAATAGACACTGAGAAGCACCTGCCCGGCCTGCTCCTCGGCCACGGCGTAGCGCGCCGATTGCACCGAGAAGAAATTGAGGATCGGCGCCGGGCTCTGGAACACCGCGATGCGACGCCCGTCCTTCACTTCGTCCGACACCTTGTTGCCCGGCGCAATCGGCACCTGATCGGCAGCGGTGCTGACCGTGATGCGCGAATTGACCCAGTCAGCGCCGACATAATTGCGCACCTGTGCGCCGGTGTCCTCCAGCTTGGCCATGCGCAGTTCGGCCGGCAGGCCCTGACGGCGCCGCGCCGTGCGATCCTGAAGCAGGCCTTCACGGCCCATCCCTAAAATCGGCGCGAAGGTGAAATTGTTCACGAAGGTGCCATTGTCGACAATGTCGGTGGCTGCCCCGCGGTTGGCAAAGCCGCGCCGCCACACATCGGAGACAAAATCGAGCCGCGCATTGGCGCCCGGCGCCAGCGGCGTATCGAAGCGGTAGATGCGGTAGGCATGGCGCTTGTCGTGGCTGACCAGCTTTGCCCCGGCGATATCGAGCCGGGTGAACTCCACCCCCTGATCGGCCTGCCGCACGTGAAGCTCGCTGATCGGCACGCCTGCGTCATTGCGCATGGCATAGCTGCCCGTCACCTTCATGCGCCGCTGATCGGGATAGATCGCCACATCGAACACCACATCGGTGATGACCGGGAGCGGGAGCTTTTCGTATTTGAGATAGGTGCGTTCAAATTCGGCAAGGCGGGCTTCGGCCTCGTCGGCGGTTTCATAGGTGTTGAGGGTCTTGATGTTGTGGTTGATGGCAAGGCCGGTGCCGACCATCCCGGCCACCGCCGCCAGCGCGATCCCGCCCGAGGCAAGGCTCATGCGCCGCGCCACTCCCTTGAGACGCGGGACCACCGCGACCACCGTGCCGCGCGGCCAGGCCCAATGGGCAAAGACCAGCAACAGCACCCCGAAGCACGCCCAATAGGCCCGCGCCAGCGCCCCGCCGACCCAGAAGCCGCCGGTGCCGTTCATGTCGCTCAAAGGCTCCGATGGCCCCCCGCCGAACAGGTAGAGCATGTTGGAATAGCCAAGGTTCGTCAGGAAAATGCGGCTGACAAACCAAACCAGAAACAGTCCCCAGCCGAGATATTTGTTGGGGCTCAGGACCTGAAAGAACACCGCAAGGATCGCCACCAGCAGCAGATCGATGCTCTGCGGGATGACATAGGCCGAAAGGTACAGGCCATAGTCGATGTCGCTCGCGCCCTTGGCCAGTTGGTAGAGCACGCCGGTTGCCATGCCCGCCAGCGCCATCGCCAGAAG
>JAGKSZ010000275.1 GCA_018991295.1 Porphyrobacter sp.
GCGCAGATCGGAGAGGCTTTGCCACTTCGTCACAGAATTTCGCCGGACGAACCGGCTTCCTTCTGGCGATACGCCGCGGTCAGAGGTGTAAATCCGGTTCAGCTTTGAACGCTCGAGATAGCTCCAGACCCGCTTGTCGTAGGCACCGAAGGGGATCGACAACGTATCGATCCTGCGCCCACAGATGGCCTCCAGTTCTTCGGCTGCAAGGTCGATCTCGCTAGCCAGCGTCGCATCGTCGACCTTGCGCCAATCGCGGTGATCACGGCCGTGAAGACCAATCTCCATTCCGAGGCTCATCAACTCCTGGATGTTGTCGGCATCAAGGTAGCCGGGCTTTCCGATACGGCCGACCAGAACGAAGAAGTAGCCGCCGATACCATGCCGACGCATGCGACGGGCAGCCTCAACGTCAGAAAGATTGCCGTCATCGAAAGTGAAACGGTCAGCCTGGGCGGGGAGCTTTGCGCAATACTCCACCACGGAATCGAACATTTCCCAGTCAATCCAGTAGTTTTCTTCGCCATCCTCCATCTCGCCAAGCGGAGTGCCAATGCCGTGAAACATGAGGATGGAACGCGCATCTGACTGTGCCACAACAATCTCCGGGGGGTGAGGACTTTGCAAAAATCGCTGAATAACCGACGACCCTGCTCAAAGGATTGGGCATCCTTGCATTATATGCAGATAGCGCGGGTCGAACCGGCATTCCAGCCCTTCGAATGCCGAGCGGGAGGCCGCATGAGCGCGCTTATCTGGACAGTAATCGCCAGGCCAAACGTGCCGCACTGGTCGAATAGGCGCGCCAGCCCCCGGCAGGCAGGATTATCGTCCTGCCGGTCTCGATTTCATGCCCACCCATGCGCTTCTTGAAGTGGTAGACATCGGGATTTTCGACAGGATCAATCCCGCCAAGATCATACCATTGCTGCCCCAATTCGATTGCGTTGCCGATCGCAGCCCATTGCGCAGCATAGGCTGCCCGCAACTGCCGCCCACGCGCATTGGTCGCGCCCAGCAGATAACACGCCATCTGGCCGGAATAGGCACCGATATGGGCCGAGACAACCTCATCGTCGGCAAGGACTAGCGTAACCAGCAAGCGTTCGTCCCCACGAGCCATAGCGACTGCGCGGGCAAAAAAGGCAGGGTCCTGATTGATCGAGAAACCTTTGCGCGAAATCAGTTCTTCCAGCAATGGATCCATGCGTGCGAAGTCTGCCGGATCGGAACTGACAACTGTGCGCAAACCAGCCTTTTCCGCCTGCTTGAGAATGTTGCGCCATTTGCCGTGAAGCCGTTTGCGCACTGCATCCTGACCATCGCCGATCGGCAGCACAATCGTACGGTACGGGCTGCTGTGCGGGTCCTCATATGCGCCAGCCGGCAGGCGCGCGGTCACACCAGACAACTGCCAGACCGGATCGGGATCGATCCTGATCTCCTGTCCCGTCTTGTTGGCCAGATCCGCAAGAGCTTCGAAGGCAAGGTCCAGATCGCCCTGCCAAAGTTCCGGGGGGCGTAGAAGTACAGGACCATGGCTGACCAGTCCTATCGAGCCAAGCCCAATAGGCAAGCGGCGCTCGCGCAAATTCGCTAGGGCAATCGTTTGATCATTGTGACTGATTACGAAAAAAAGTGAGCTCGATGATACTCTTTTTGCAGCTTCAGCAGCATAAGCCGGATATTGCCGCCAACTTCCTGACCCTGATAACAACTCAAGCGCGACATCTTCTGCAATTGGTAACATTTTTAAATTTGACATTGCCGCCACCGGCTCCTCGCTTCCTCCGGGTATTCGACGAGTTTTTCGTCAAGACAACGGCGGGTAACATTTGTCAACATACACTGCCCATGCTAGCGGCCTCGCATGGAATTGCTACGTGTTCACGAATTCCGCGAGCGGGTTCGCTGGTTTCTTCGCCGACGCTTCGCCACCCCCGAACAGCGCAAGCACATTGTTTTCAGACATTCCGGCGCCTTCGATCCGCCACTTGGTTCTGCTGTGGAAGATGGCATCGTCACTGTACGAACCCCAGAAGAACTTGAAGTTTTTTTCGGCCTTGATCGGTTGTGCGATGTCGAAACCGCACGCTCGGCTTTGCTGGATGGGGACGCAATTCGGGTTTTCGCCGAGCAAGGGCGCGCCCTGGCCTTGGCATTCGAAGGTCGCCCGCAGCCGTGGTTTGTTCCGCTCGCAGCTGCTGACCGGGTCATCTATTCGGTCGTCACCGCGCGCGAGGCTATGAAGAAGGGGCTTGGCGGCCGAATCGTCAAGCGCATCGCCCGCGATACAGCCGCAAACGGGGGCACGGCGTGGCTGGACTGCGCCCTGTGGAACACCCGCGCGCATGGCGCCTTCACCCGCGCCGGGTTTGTGCGCCACGACAATCACACCTACGACGCGATCGCCAACCTTGCCCAGCCATCGAGCCGTGAGATTAAGGGCGATGGCCCCGAAACACAGGAAGTGGGCACGCCGTCACTCAGCATTGTGATCGTCAATTTCCGGGCGGCCGATCAGGTGCTTACCTGCCTTGAAAGCCTTTATGCCGGCAATATGGCAATCGACTTCGAGGTGATCGTGGTCGACAATGCCTCAGGCGATGGAAGCGCTTCAAGGATCAAGCAAGCCTGGCCGCAGGCCCGCGTGATCGAAATGACCCGCAACGTAGGATTTGCAGCCGGGAACAACGCGGGGCTCGCGTTGGCACGCGGCGAGTTTCTGCTGCTCCTCAATCCCGATACTCAAGTGCCGCCCGGCACCCTGCGCTCTGTGTGCGACAAGCTCGCAGGTGATCCGCAGGTCGGCGTGATCGGTGTTCCGCAGGATGTCGGTGATGGCACACTCCACGGCTCGGCGCTTCGGTTCGTTCGGCCGATCCATGTGTTTTTGCGGGCGATCATGCCGCTGGGTGTACTCGCGAAACTCAGCACGAGCCTGGGAATGCGTTACGAAGAGTTCGCCGCACGTGCCGAGTTTGAATGCGATGCGGTGGTGGGTTGTTTCATGGCGATGCGCCGCGATGTGCTGGAGCGGGTCGGCGGACTGGAAGCGCGCATCTTCATGTATTCGGAAGAACTGGAATACTGCTACCGCGTGCGCGAGGCTGGCTACAAAGTCCTGCACATGGGCGGACAATACATCGTCCATCACCACGGGGCGACCACCCGCAACATTCCGGTTTGGCGCGATGTTCAGATGCAGCAAGGTCAGTTGGTCTATCTTGCGTTGCCCCAGGGCCTGATGGCTGCCCGGCGGGCGGCTGCATCAATGGCTCTGTCACATGTGCGGCGCCTTCCACTGGAACGGGTCGCGATCGGTCCTCGCTGGAAGGGCCGCATCGAGAGCCGTCTCAAGCGGCTGCGCCGCTCCCTGAAAGCGACCATCCGTCCGCCACTGCAAACGCGTCAGGCGATCTGAAGGCGTAACCGATGGAAGGCGCGCTCCACCCATTCCTTGCTGACGGAGTGAGTGGTCGGGCCAACCCAGTTGTAGCCCAATATAACCGTCGCCAAAATGATGGACATTTTTCATTTTCCTACATGATTGGCAGAAATTAGCGAAAGGCCTCGAAATCATCCTCCAAGGAGATTCCCATGCCTTCGGATAACTTCTACGCCACGCTCGATAGCCTTATCGCTCCGGCACGTAATTGCTTTCCCATCACCCCTGACAATACTGCGGAGCTGGCCATCCTGCCCAAGGCCATTTATGTCGGCGGCGGCGGGAACCTCGTCGTTCGCGCAGTTGATAGCGCTCAAGATGTCACTTTCGTCAATGTCGCAGCCGGTTCGCTGCTCGATGTCCGTGTTGTGGCGGTACGCCAGGCTGGGACCACGGCCACCAACATTGTCGGGCTTGCCCGATGAGCGGCTTGGGTTTCGGATATCGCCTTTCGCGGCGAGCAGCCTTCAGGTCCGGCGGGGCAAGCGTTGCCAGTGAGATCGCGCAGTTCGGCGTGAGCTTCAATTTCGCGGCACCCCGGCCGGTTGGACAATACGCCAATGGTGATTGGTGGGTGCTCGGGCCTGTCACGATCACGTCGATCACTCCTGACAGCAGCATTCACATCGGTACTGATGGAAACGGCGTTGCCTATACCAACCGCGTCGTCCACGGCGCGATGCTCAACCCCGGCAACCGCGCCTATGCGAGCGGCGGCCTGGCATCGAACAACACGGGCAACACCCTGCAATCTTTCGACACGCTCGCCAACGGCGTGAGCAACATGGTGTACAACGCGGCACACAATGTTGATCCGGGTGCGACCGGCCAATCGCTCGTCGTGAATTCGGGGAGCGTCATGAAGTTCGTTTCGCGCCTGACCGGCCTTGCCACAAACAACCGTCCGGCCGGGCTTGATATGGTGGTGCTGACCGTTGTGGATGCGATCCCTGCGTCCGACGCGATCCGTCCTGGCGTCTCGCGCGCAGGCAGCAAAACTTCGCCCTGCCGCCTCTCGGACTTCAACCTCGCGGTCTTTCAGAGCCTCGCTCCGACACCCAATGCACCCAGCTATGCTCAAGCGCTGGATTGGGTCGATCGCTATATCGAGGCCGCTTACCCCGATTCGATCAACAACACCGGGACCAAGGGCTTCAACAATCACCCCGAATACGGGCGGGACATCGGCAATAACCTGCACCGCGCCCTGCTGTGCCTGCATCTATCCAGCTTCACCAGCGAACAGAAGCGCACCTTGCTCTCGCATCTGGCGGCAATCGCGGATGATCTCGTGGCGCGCGCTGAAGAAGGCTCGGTCACGCTCGGTGCAGGAGGCGGCAATTCGTGGAAGCTGCCGACCATCGCGGTGTGCGCCGCAGCACTCGGAGCCAAGACGCCAGCTTCCTGGCTGACCTACCTCTCCGCCGCGCAACGATCGATATGGGCGGAAAACCGCCAGATCTTCCGCGTTTCTGGCGCGGATATCGCCTTGCCGCGCTTCACCGCCGACGGTCGCCCGCGCACGCCCTATACGCAGCAAATGATTGGCAGCGCCGAGTGGGGCGAGCAACCGCTCACTTCTGCGGCTCACAGCGGCTCCAACTGGAACGCCTCTTACCGCGACGTCGTGGCGTATTCGCTCTTCCCCGGTGTGCTGGCTCTTGAGCTGACCACTGGCGGCAAGGCGCTTTGGAACTATCCGGAGTTCTGGCTTTATATGGACACGGTGTTTCTGCGACGCGCAGAAGGATCGGCGGGCAACAACCTCATCGCCTTCGCGCTTGAGATGGTGAACGCCTATCGCCCTGCAAAAACCGCCGCTCCCGTTATCCTTGACGCAGGCATCAAGGGAGGTGCCGTCTGGGTGCGGTTCGACCAGGCCTTGAACGAGATCGCGGCCGCACCCCCCACCTCCAGCTTCACTGTGAACGTCAACGGCGCCCCTGTTGCGATCAGCAGCGTGTCGATCTGGCGGCAGAATCTGGGGCTGGCTTTGCCGGCGCCTGTGACAGGCAACGATATTGTCACCCTGAGCTACACGGCGGCAAGCAATCCGGTGCGCAGCGTCGATGGGGTCAATATTGCCAACCTGTCCAGCTACACGCTCACCAACCGAACCGACAAGGTGGGAGGGCCGAACGCGGCCTTCCCGGTGGTGCGCTTTGGAAGCGGTGTTGTCAGAACGCTGGGTGGCACCGGCAGGCTGGGGACTGCGAACACTCAGGTCGGCACAGGAGCCTTGCTGAAGTTCAAGTTCGCCGCGCTGCCTGCAGCACAATGCCGGATCTTCGGTTTTTCCGGCGGGATCCCAGTGCTGTCGATGTTCATGAACACGGACGGTCGTTTCGAGGTGCGGCTGCTTAACTCCGCAGGGGTGATCGCTGCCCGGTTCTTCACCCCGGCGTTGGCTCCGAATGTCGAATACGATATCCTGTGGAGCGTGGACATGACGCAGACGACCGGCACTGCCGCGATCAACTGCTTCATCAACGGCGCCCAGCAGACCCTCAACATTAGCACCTTCACCTCAGGTGCAACACTCGGGTGGAACAACTCGGCGGTTTACCGCTGGAACGATACCAACAACATGGTCTTCGAATTCGGGGCGTTCTGGCTTGACCCGACGGTGCGTGTGGATCTGACCAGCTCCGCCAATCGCTCCAAATTCACTGACCTCACCGGCGGAAACCTGAACATCCTCACTCGCGGCGATGGTATAACCGGCACAATACCCCAGCATTTCCATGTCGGCGATGCCGATCAATGGAATGACAGCAGTGGCATAAACCGGGGCAGCGGCAACAAGCTGTTCGTCACCAGCGGCCTTGTCACGCCAATCAGCGGCAGCACGTGGGTCTGAAACAGACCAGCCCGCTCAGGCTTGCTGCATCATTCCGTAAATCCGCATCCGGTTGGCCATCAGCCTGAACTGGTTCTGCCGCCGCAATTCCGCCTCAGCCCAGCTGAGCATCGAGGCGAGAATTGCAACCATCGTCATGAACACCAGACCCGTGGAACCAAAATAGTTCACGGTCTGGCCGACGATCAGATAGACGGCCATGGTCATATTGACCCCGATCAGCAATGTCCTCTCGCGCTGGGTCAGTCGTGGCATGGCCAGGCCAAGGCGGACGACACCGTAGAATATCGCCGCCAAAAGCAAGACCGGCACGATAAGACCGTGGCGCATGGCCAACAGCAGGAAGTGCGCGTCCACACTGTCACCAAACATCCAGCGCGCCCGTTCCCATTGCTTGTAGCCGATCCCGAACCACGGGTTCTTGGCGACGCTAATCGAACCGAACTCCCAGATCAGACGCCGGTAATCGGCAGTGTGCGGGGTCAGTGTCAGGCGCGCGATGATGGGGATAATCCCGTTCTGCGCGCTGACATGCACAGCCGTTACAAAGACCCCGAGCATCGAAACGATCGTCCACCACGAGATGCGCGGGAAAAGGGGCTTCACATGATAGACCGTGATCGCCCCCACCGCGACGATCAGTGCGAGGAATGCCGCCGAACTCAAGGAGAAGAACCCGGTCAAAGCAACGGCGATGCCGAGGACATAGGGCCATGACCGCAGGCCGCTGAAATAGTAGAGCGGCAGGAAGCCGATCATCACCGCTCCGGCAAGGATCGGGTGCGAAAATGGCCCATATGCACGGAGCAGGCCCAGGCGGTACTCCTGATCGAGCTGGATTGTGCCGGTCACTTCCCCACCGGCGTAAGATGTCAAACTCCCGAAAATCGATGCAAAGAAGGGGCGCAGAAGCAACTTGCCGCTGAAGCTCTCAAGCACGAGCATCCCGCCGGCAAAAAGCACACCGGGCAGGGCTAGCAGCAGGAAGCGACGCAGTTCATCCGGCGTCTTGATGCAGGCACGTGCGACCATGAACGAAAGCCCGGTATCGATCACGATACCTGCGCCGCGCACAAAGCCCGATTCCACCCCGTAAATCGTCATGAATGACAGCATCATCCAGAACGATATGAAAATGATCGCAATATCGATCTGGTTCAACGCCGCCTTTCGGCTGCCGGAGATCATCCAGAACGCCGGCACGCTCATCAGCAGGACCGCCTGCCGATAGGCGGGAAGGCTCACGCCGTAGATCGAAAATTCGGCCTCCGGCGGGAGCAGCAGGAACGAATAATAGACCACAAGCAACGGGATCAACGTCGACAGTGGGCGCGCCTTAATCATCGCGGGAGGCGGCATCTGCGGCATCGGAGGCGTTTGCCGGACCGGCGCAGCTGGCATGTTCGGCGCTGGATAGGACATCACGGTTTCCAAATGCTGGTTCGGTGCCCGCGCAAGGAGGCAGCAGGCAAGCCCGTCTGCAGTCCGTATCCGACAGAGCAGCGCCGTTCAAGTCTGCACGATCGCCGCACCAGCACGCCTTAACGCCCGAGACGCTGGTTAAGCCATGCGCGCGCCTGATCCGGCATCTGGAACCATACAAAGATCGCAAGCACCCCGCACAAAACGCTGGCACCGATCATCCCGGAAAGCCAACCCTGCATCCACGACGAGGCCGCCATTGCCACCGCAATGAGTATCGCAGGCGCCGCCAGTCGGCTCAGGACCGCACGATCGGCAAACCCGCTCTTGTGGAACAGGACGCCGCAATCAACCGCTACCCGCACTGTAAAGGCAAGCGCAACGCCATGAAGGCCCAGCGTCGCGCCAAAACCATAGAGCATCGCGGCATATAGCGGCAGCTCAAGCGTATGGAGCACAGCAGTGTAACGCGAATTGCCGCGTGCCTGGATGAGCGCATAAGGGACATTGGCAAGCGCATTCAGCCAAAAGCCGATCGCAGTGATCTGCCCGACCAGGATCGAGCGTTCATCCAGTCCCTCACCCAGCCACAGCCGCAGCAGGGGCTCGGCAAGACAAATAAGGCCGATAACGACAAAGCCATAGAGCTGCCCCACCAGCACGACCGAGGCCTTGCCAAGCCGGCTTGATTCTTCTTCGTCACGCGCAGCAAGTCGAGGGAACAGCGCCTGCACCAGTGCCAAAGGGAACATCACAGTGCGCGAAGCGATCTGCACAGGCACCGAATAGGCAACCACTGCCGCTGCCCCAAGCACCGCGCCGATCACGACCCGATCAGCAAGTGTCATCAGCGGTCCGACAATCGCCGTGACCATGATCCAGCTGCCATAGGAAAACAGCCGCCGCAGCTGCGCCAACGAGGGTGCAATCTTCTGGCGGTGCAGGAAGACCGCCGCCATGCTGACAACTATCGGCACCAGTCCGATTACCCGACCCGCCAGCGATGCTGCCAGCAGCCAGGTAAAATCAGCCGCGTAAACCATCGCCACAGCTAGCGGCAGGACTTGCGACAAGACGTTGCCGATTGTCGTCCCCGCTGACACCACCCCAAACCGCTCAAGGCCGGTCAGTGCTCCCGATGAAACGCCTGTCAGCATGATCACCGGTACGCACAGCGCGAAAAGCCATACGGAGGAGAGAACCTCGGCCCTAAGACCCGGTCCCGCCTCGAAGAAGGACCGGAAGAACACCAGCGCAACGGCATAGACAACCGCGCCGCCGATCACGGAGATAACCCCCGCCCCCGCGAGAGCCGACCAGACCACGCCGGCGCGATCTTCGGCCGATGCGTTCGGCATCGAAGATAATCGCTGCGTGATTGCCCGACCCAGCCCGAAATCAACTTGGCCGAAATAACCCAGCAGAATCAGCGCAAGCAGCAGCGCGCCATAACGCTCGTTGCCGACCACCGATATGTAGAAGGGCACGGTGACAATGCTTACAGCAACACCAATTAAGGTGGGCAGCAGATTGAGCAGGGAATTGCGGGCAAGCGCCATCAGCAGCTCGATCCGGGAAAATGAAGGAAGAGCAAGCGGATCGGGACGATGCGGGTCATAGCCCAGGCAGTCACATTCACGTCGATCCGCCCCAAATTTGCCGCATCAAACCGCTTGCCGGGCGCTATTGCCTGTGCGAGAGCCGTTCCGCAACCGGTAATCATATGCCAGCCGCAACAGCGGCGGCATCGTCCGGGGTTGCACCATCGCCTCTCTGCTACTGGTCGCTGCCAGAGAACATCCGTTTTTGACATCGGGACACCGTCAGGAACTGAAATGGACAGCTCAGCGAGCCATGCTGCAATTGCCGATCCGGCCTGCGTCGCCGATCTCGTCAAGTGTGACGCCTGCCTGTTTTGCGGCGGCACCACTGTCAGCGACCGGATCGATGGCGTAACCGATGCCTTTTTCAATGCCGATGCTGGCCGTTTCGACTTTCTGCGTTGCGCAGATTGCGGATCGCTGTGGCTGGCGCAGCGGCCGGTGGGCGACAGGTTGCTCAAGGCCTATGCCAATTACTACACGCATGGTGATCCGGCTGCGGCTGAAGTAGCGGTTGGCGGCTTGCGCGGCGCGGTTCGGGCTGCCTATCTGCGGAGCCGATTTGATCAAAGAGCCTCACCGCTGGACCGAGTGATCGGCAAGGCCGTTGCCCTGAGCGGAGCGGGAACCGACGGTCTCGACAATTGGATGCGCTTTGCACCCAGCCCGCCCGCCCGCGTGCTGGACTACGGCTGCGGGAGCGGCAGCTATCTGCTGCGCTTGCAGCCGCTGGGGTACCAGCTTGCAGGGGCCGAATATGATCCGCACCTGCTGAGCAAGCTGGCCGAAGCCGGGATTGCGGTGTGCGATGTTGCCACGCTGGAAGATGATCACTGGGGGGCGGAGTTTGACCATATCACGCTGTCCCATGTGCTCGAACACGTGCCCGATCCGCGCGCGCTGATTGCGCGTTTGTTCGGCTGGCTGAAGCCAGGCGGCACGCTCTATCTGGAACTGCCCAATGCCGATGCCACCGGCTTGGCGATGTTCGGGGCATGGTGGCGCGGGCTTGAAGCGCCGCGGCATTTTGCCTTGCCGGGCCGCGCGGCACTGGTCGCAGCGCTGGAGCAGGCCGGATTTGCCGCCATCCGCCAGCACATCAACCCGGCAAACCGCAGCTGGGTGTGGGAGGAGTCCCTCGGTGCAGCGCCGCAGGAACTGCACGAACGCCTGCGGGCTGCCATTGCGGATGCCCCGACAGAAACCGCCGACAATGCCGAATTTCTCACCTTTGTTGCTCGCAAGGCCCTTT
>JAGKSZ010000044.1 GCA_018991295.1 Porphyrobacter sp.
GCCGCATGGGCGTGGCGCTGGCCCGCGCTGCGGATGCGCCCGGCGCGGTCGAACTCGCCAAACAGGCTGCCGATGCCGTGCGGATTGTCTATTCCGGCCCGAGCGACTAAGCGCCGCCGCCATGACCCATTATCCCCACACCGCCGCGATGATGAAGCGCGGGACCGACTTCCTCGGCTGCGATACCGCGATCCTGTGCGGCGCGATGAGCTGGGTGAGCGAGCGCAACCTTGTCGCTGCCATCTCCAACGCGGGCGGGTTTGGCGTGATCGCCTGCGGGGCGATGACGCCTGAACTGCTCGACACCGAAATCGCGGCGACCAAGGCGCTGACCGACAAGCCCTTCGGCGTCAACCTCATCACCATGCACCCGGCGCTGTTTGACCTCATCGCAGTGTGCCGCAAGCATGGCGTGACCCACGTGGTGCTGGCAGGCGGCATCCCGCCCAAGGGCAGCGTCGAGGCGATCAAGGCGGACGATAGCGGCATCAAGGTGATCTGCTTTGCCCCCACGCTGGCGCTGGCGAAAAAGCTGCTGCGCTCGGGCGCGGATGCGCTGGTGATCGAAGGGATGGAAGCGGGCGGCCATATCGGCCCTGTCTCCACATCCGTGCTGGCGCAGGAAATCCTGCCCGCGCTGGCCGAGGAACATCTGATCTTCGTTGCCGGCGGCATCGGCCGGGGCGAGGCGATTGCCTCCTACCTCGAAATGGGCGCGGCAGGCGTGCAATTGGGCACCCGTTTCGCCTGCGCGACCGAGAGCATCGCCCACCCCGATTTCAAGAAGGCCATCTTCCGCGCCTCGGCCCGCGAAGCGGTTGCATCGGTGCAGGTCGATCCGCGCCTGCCGGTCATCCCCGTGCGCGCCCTCAAGAACAAGGGCACCGAGGAATTCACCGCCAAGCAGCGCGAAGTCGCCGCGCTGCTCGATGCAGGCGAAGTGGACATGGGTGAGGCGCAGCTCCAGATCGAACATTTCTGGGCCGGTGCCCTGCGCCGCGCGGTGATCGAGGGCGATGTCGAAAACGGCTCCGTCATGGCCGGGCAATCGGTCGGCATGGTGACGAAGGAAGAACCCGCCGCCGATATCATCGCGGAACTGATGGCGCAGGCAGAGGCGGCGCTCAGCCGGTAGAATGGCGGCCCCGCTGATCCTCACCCTCGCCTGCCCCGACCGGCCCGGCATCACTGCGCGGGTCACCGGGTTCCTGTATGAGCGGGGATGCAACATCCTCGATGCCCAGCAGTTCAACGACCGCGCAGCAAGCGGCGGCACCGATCGCTTCTTCATGCGCGTGGTGTTCGACCCCGATGGCGCCTCGCCGGGCAGCTTGCGCTCCGAATTTGCCCCGCTGGCGGGCGATTTCTCGATGGCGTGGAAAATGGCCGCAGAAGCCCGTCCGCGCCGCACCATCATCATGGTCAGCAAGTTCGATCACTGTCTTGTCGATCTGCTCTACCGCTGGCGCACGGGCGAACTGGCGATTGACCCGGTGGCGATTGTGTCCAACCACCCGCGTGACGCGGCGATCCGGGTGGATATCGGGGACATTGCCTTCCACCACATCCCGGTAACGCCCGAAACCAAGCCCGCCGCCGAAGCAGCCTTGCGCGCACTGGCCGCCAGAACCGATGCCGAACTGGTGGTGCTGGCGCGCTATATGCAGGTGTTTTCCGATGATCTGTCGGCCCATTTCGCGGGCCGCGCGATCAACATTCACCACAGCTTCCTGCCCGGCTTCAAGGGCGCCAAGCCCTATCATCAGGCCCATGCGCGGGGCGTGAAGATCATCGGCGCAACCGCGCATTTCGTCACCGCTGACCTCGATGAAGGCCCGATCATCCATCAGGATGTCGAACGCATCACCCATGCCGACAGCCCCGAAGACCTCGTGCGCAAGGGCCGCGATATCGAACGCCGCGTGCTGGCCGAAGCGGTGCGCCTGTTCGCGCAGGAACGGGTGCTGATGAACGGGAACCGGACGGTGGTGTTCAGGGGCTAGGGGTGTCCAGGTCCTGAACGCTTTTCGCAGTTGCCCGGTGCGTCGGCGCGGCTCACACTGGCCCGCATGATCGTCCAGCGCCTTGACCATGTGAACATCATCACCGATCGCCTGTCTGAAACCGCGCGGTTCTATGCCGAACTGCTCGATCTGGAAGAGCGTGACGCGCCCCCGCCGCTGACCCCGCAAAATGCGCGCTGGATGTATGACGCGGGCGGACAGGCGATCCTGCACCTCAACGCGGTGGATTGCCCGCGCACCTTCCCGCGGGAAGTCGCGCCGGGGGCAGAGACTGGCGCGATCCACCATGTTGCGCTGCGGTGCGCGGATTTCGCGGTCGTCAAGGCGCGGCTCGATGCGCGGGGGGCGGATTACCGCGTCAACGATATTCCGGCCATCGGCCTCAGGCAGATTTTCACCGCCGATCCGAACAACGTGCTGCTGGAGCTCAATTTCTTCGCCAGCTGACCCTTCCTGCGTCACCCTGAACGTGTTTCAGGGTCGATCAAGCAGCAGGGTGCAGTCTCCCCGGCACCACCGCCACGCCGCCCAACGGGATTTGGGCCTTTACGCCCCGCCCCGCACCAGCGCCCGCCACGCTTCGGGCGCGTTTTCATCCTCCAGCGGGTTCCAGACCTTGGCCATGCGCGCGCGGGCTTCGGGCTCGGGCACGCCTGCGGCGAGATCGAGCAGGTAGAAGAACGCTGTCACCCGCCAGTTCATGATGCAGTGCACGTGGACAGGGCCGGGGTGCGCCGCCAGCGCCCGTGCCAGCGCGGCGACATGATCGGGCGCGGGCGCATCGAAGGGCACGGGGATATGGGTATAGGCGATGCCCGCTGCGGCCAGCAGCGCAGCCTCGTCCGCCAGCGCCTCGGGGTGGCTGGCAAGCGCGAGGTTGACTACATGGCGCACGCCGATCGCAGCAAGGCGCGCAGGATCATGCGCTTCGAGCTTGCCCGAAGTGGTGATCCCGCCGGGCCGCCGCTGCCAGTTGCGGATATCTACAGGATCGCCCGGCTGCATCAGCGCCGGGCGACCTTCTTTGCCGCCTCCAGAGCCTTGTCCTCATTGGCGCGTTTGATGACATAGGCGCGGATCGACTCGATTTCGGGCTTGCTGAGCGATCCCCCGAAG
>JAGKSZ010000276.1 GCA_018991295.1 Porphyrobacter sp.
GCTGTTCTGCCGGGCCTTGCAGCCTGTTCGGGGGCAGCTGATGTGCCTTCAAGCGATACGGCAACACCGGCAGCCACGGCGGGCCTTATGGTCAGCAATGCCCGCGTGGTGCTGGCCCCTGTTTCCGGCAATCCGGCGGCCGTCTATTTCGATCTTTCCTACACGGGTCCTGCGGGCATAACGCTCGAGGCGGTCGATGTGGAGGGCGCCGGGATGACGATGATCCACGATTATGCCGAAAATGCAGGCAAGCTGCAGATGGTGATGGCCGATAACGTGCCGCTTGCTGCCGGCACCCCGGTGGCCTTCGCGCCCGGAGGCCTGCACGTCATGGCGATGGATCCTACCGATGCGCTCATGGCAGGCGGCACTGCCAAGGTCACGCTGACGCTGTCCAACGGCACCGCCGCCACGATCACCGCGCCCGTGCGCGCCGCCGGGGACGAACGCTGAAGGCCCTTCCTGCCGAGCTGCAGGCGGCAGGCGATGCCCGCCCCTGCCCGGTCGGCGGGGTCCGCCCGTTGACCAGAGGCGAGGTTGCCCTTGCCCGTTCGGTATTCGGTGAGGCGATCGATTATGCGCGCGTGACGGTGCGCCGCCGCAAGTTCTTCCCGCTGCAACCGGTGGGCGTGACGATGGCGCCGATGGGCCACCTCCATTTCCACCCCGCTGCCCCGCATTACTGTGACGATTTCGCCGCGGCTGCGCTCAAGGTTCAGGCGCATTTCATTCACGAAATGGTCCACGTCTGGCAGATGCAGACGCTCGGGCGCTGGCACCTTGTGCTGCGCCGCCATCCGTGGTGCCGCTATGACTATGCCCTGAAACCGGGCTGGAAGCTGGCGCGGTACGGCATCGAACAGCAGGCCGAAATCGTGCGCCACGCGTTCCTGCTGCGCGAAGGCGCGGCGGTTCCCGGCGCGCCCTCGCTTGCAGCTTACGAGGCGATCCTGCCGTTCGGCACTTAATCCGGCTGCTTTGCCACCGCCACCATCGCGGCGCGCAGCAGGCGATCCTTGATCATCCACCCGGCCTGCATTTCCGATACCACCGTGCCCGGTTCATGATCGGTGGTCGGCACTTCCAGCATGGCCTGATGCTGGTTGGGATCAAGCGGCAGGCCCACGGCCGCGATGCGGGTAATGCCATTGGCGGCAAATACCTTTTCCAGCTCGCGCTGGGTCGCCTCAAGACCGAAGACGAGGCCTTTCATGCTGTCATCTTCACGCAAGGACTGCGGGATGGCATCAATCGCGCGCGACAGGTTGTCGGCAACGCTGAGGATATCGCGGGCAAAGCCGGTCGCGGCATAGGCGCGCGCTTCGTCCTTTTCGCGTTCCAGACGGCGGCGCACGTTCTGGGTTTCGGCCTGTGCGTAGAGCACTTCCTGCTTGGCCGCCTCCAGATCGCGGCGCAGCGCGGCGAGGGATTCCGCCATGCTGTCGGCATCATCGGCGTCGTCGCGGAAGTGTTCGGGCACGCCTTTCAATTCGTCTTCCACCGCCTGATCCAGCGGCTTGTCGTTGTCGGTCATGTGATGTGGCTTTCCATTCAAGCGATGAGCTTGCCCAGCGAACGGGCGGTCAGATCTACCATGGGGACAACGCGTGCATAATTCAACCGGGTGGGGCCGATCACGCCCAGCACGCCGACCACGCGCCCCTCACGGTCGCGGTAGGGCGAGGCGATCACCGATGAGCCCGAAAGCGCGAACAGGCGGTTCTCGCTGCCAATGAAAATGCGCGTCGCATCGGCTTCCCGCGCCGAATCGAGCAATTGCGCGACCGATTGCTTGTTTTCCAGATCTTCCAGCAGGCTGCGCACGCGTTCGATATCGCCCAAAGCCGCCTCATCCAGCAGGTTCGCCGCGCCGCGCACGATCAGCACGGGCCGCGCTGCGGCATCCTCGCTCCACACGGCAAGCCCGCGTTCAACCAGATCGCGTGAGGCATCATCGAGTTGCGATTGCCCGGCGTTGATTTCAGTGCGCATCAAGGCCGCCGCCTCCGCCAGAGTGCGTCCGGCAAGGCGTGCGGTGATGTAATTGGAGGCCCGGTCAAGCGCACCCGGGCTCAGCACGCCGCCAAGGTCCAGCACGCGGTTTTCCACCCCGCCATCCTCGCCCACCAGCACGGCGAGCGCCCGGCCCTGCCCCAGATCGACAAGGCTGAATTGCGCCAGCCGCTGTTCGCGATGGGGCACCAGCACCATGCCCGCCGCGCCCGACAGGTCGGACAGGATCGCAGAGGCCTGCTTCAAGGCCGCCTCAACCGGCCCTGCCTCGGCCAGCCGGGCCTCGATCGCGGCCTGCTCCTGCGCGGTGGGTTCGGCCACGCGCATCATCCCGTCAACGAAGATCCTGAGGCCCGCATCGGTCGGCATCCGCCCTGCACTGGTGTGCGGCGCGGCGAGCAGCCCTGCCATTTCCAGATCGGCCAGAACCGAGCGGATCGAGGCAGGCGACAGGTTCAAGGTGCCATCTGCCGCCAGCGTCTTGGAGCCGACCGGCTGCCCGCTCTCGATATATTCCTCCACCACGCGCCGGAAAATCTCGCGGGCGCGAGCAGTCAGTTCGGTGACGGGGAGCGAGGTCATGTTTGCCAAGCTAGGAAAACTTGCTCCCAAACTCAAATTCCGTTCGTCCTGAGCTTGTCGAAGGACCGCACTTTCTTCTAGCGCAGGTTCACGACAAGCAGAACGGCCCTTCGACAAGCTCAGGGCGAACGGATCAAAGGACAAGAGATCATGCGCCCTTCAGGACGCGCGCCCGATGAAATGCGCGCCATTACCATCGAAACCGGTTTCACCCGTCATGCCGAAGGATCGGTGCTGATCGGCTTTGGCGATACCAAGGTGCTGTGCACCGCCAGCGTCGAAAAGGGCGTGCCGCCATGGCTGCGGGGCAAGGGCGAAGGCTGGGTGACGGGGGAGTATTCGATGCTCCCGCGTGCCACCCACACCCGGGGCGCGCGCGAGGCGGCCAAGGGCAAGCAATCGGGCCGCACGCAGGAAATCCAGCGGTTGATCGGGCGGTCTTTGCGCGCCGTGGTCGATCTGCAAAAGCTTGGTGAGCGGCAGATCACCCTGGATTGCGACGTGATCCAGGCTGATGGCGGCACCCGCACCGCCGCGATTTCCGGCGCGTGGATTGCGCTGCGTCTGGCGATCAATGGCCTGATGGCATCGGGCGATATCAAGCATGATCCGATCACGGCGCAGGTCGCCGGCATTTCCTGCGGCATCTACAAGGGCACCCCGGTGCTCGACCTCGATTATGACGAGGATTCGAACGCCGAGGCCGATGGCAACTTCGTGCTGCTTTCGGGCGGCAAGATCGCAGAGGTGCAGGCCACCGCCGAAGGCGCGACCTATGACGAGGAAGGCCTGCTGCGCCTGCTGCGCCTCGCCCGCATCGGCTGCGACCGCATTTTTGCCGCGCAATTGGACGCGGTGAAATGACCAGAAGGCTCGGTTCCGGCAGCCTTGTGATCGCCACGCATAATGCGGGCAAGCTCAAGGAGATCGGCGCGCTGCTCGATCCTTATGGTGTCAAGTGCATCTCCGCCGGATCGCTCGGCCTGCCCGAGCCTGCCGAGACCGGCACGACCTTTGCCCAGAACGCCCTGATCAAGGCCCGCGCGGCGGCAGAGGCTTCGGGGCTGGCGGCGCTTGCCGACGACAGCGGCCTCAGCGTCGCCGCGCTGGATGGCCGACCCGGCGTCTACACCGCCGACTGGGCTGAACGGCAATGGTTCGAGGGCGCTCCGGGCCGTGATTGGTACATGGCGATGGGCAAGGTCGAAGGGATGCTGGCCGAAAAGGGCAAGGATGTGGACCGTTCGGCCGCCTTCCACTGCGTGCTCGCTCTGGCATGGCCGGATGGGGAATACGCCATCTACGAAGGCCGGTCTGATGGGAGCCTGACATGGCCGCCGCGCGGGGCCATGGGCTTTGGCTATGATCCGGTGTTCGTGCCTGCCGGCGCTGCGCAAACCTTCGCCGAAATCGCCCCGGAGCAGAAGCACGCCATCAGCCACCGCGCCGATGCCTTTGCCAAGCTGGTGGCCGAACAGTTCGGCGCCTGAGGCCTCAGCGCCGCGACAGGCGTTCGCGCGGGTCGAGCCGGTAACCCATCACGTTGCCGGCCGGCCAGTAACGGCACACCAGCACTTCGTTGCGGCGATTGACGGCAGTCGCGCAGCCGACCTCGCGGGTCTCGGGCCAGATGATCTGGGTGTAATGCCCGACATCGCTCCACCGCCCGGTTGTGGACACTTCGGGAAAGACGCCGGGGCGGAAGATGCGCTTTTCGGCAAGAAACCCGTCGATCATCTGCCATGGCGTGTAGGTATCACGCACGCCCATCCACAGGTTTTCGCCCTGCCCCTGCCGCTGTTCATGCGAGGCATGATGGAACGCGCCGCGTGCAGCCAGATGATCGGCCCAGCTTTGCGCATCGCGGCGCAGGGCATGGCTCCAGCGCAGCGGCTCAAGCCCAAGTTCGGCGCGCTCGGCATTGTGTTCGCCCAGCCATTCCTGTTCGGCGGGGAACAGCGGGCGCTGGTCATTGCTGCGTTCTTGCGGCAGGGCAGGCGCGGCTGCCATAAGCAGCGCGGCGCCGATCAGGCGGACGAACAAGGGCATGGAACGGGAGCTCCGCATGATGTCGATGTATGCTTCAACGGTTAAGCGGGGCTGAAAATTCCACCTGCTAACGCCTCTGGGGCCCGCGCGCTCTATATTCACTGGCCGTTCTGCGCCAAGAAGTGCCCCTATTGCGACTTCAACTCGCACGTTCGCGAGGGGGTCGATGTGGCCGCATGGCAGGCCGCGCTGATCGCAGACATGCGCGCCGAAGCCGCCATCGCGGGTGGTGAGAGCCTGACCTCGATCTTTTTCGGCGGAGGCACGCCATCCTTGATGCCCCCTTCCCTCGTCGCTGCGCTGCTGGCCGAGGCGGAAGGCCTGTGGGGTTTCGATCCTGCCATCGAAATCACGCTGGAGGCCAACCCTTCCTCGGTCGAGGCGGCGAATTTTGCCGGGCTGGCGGCGGCGGGCGTCAACCGGGTATCTCTCGGCGTGCAATCGCTCGATGATGCGGAACTCCGGTTCCTTGGCCGGCTGCACGGCGCTGACGAGGCGTTGCGGGCGCTGGAAACCGCGCAGGCCCATTTTGCGCGGGTCAGCTTTGACATGATCTATGCCCTGCCCGGCCATACGCCTGAGCTGTGGGAACAGCGCCTCAAGCGCGCGCTGGGCTTTGGCACGGGGCATATGTCGCTTTATCAGCTGACCATCGAACCCGGCACGCGCTTTGCCAGCGATGTGCGGCGCGGGCGGTTGGTGCCGCTGGACGATGATGAGGCCGCGACCCTGTTCGACATCACGCAAGGCCTCACCAGCGCGGCGGGGCTACCCGCCTATGAAACCAGCAACCATGCGCGGCCGGGCGAGGAAAGCCGCCACAACCTCGCCTATTGGCGCTATCAGGATTATGCCGGGATCGGCCCCGGCGCGCATGGGCGGCGTGGGGGCATGGCCACGGTGCGGCACAAGAAGCCCGAGAATTTCCTGAAGGCGGTTGCCGGTCAGGGGCATGGCATCGTCGAAGCCCGTCCGCTTGCCATCGCGGATCAGGCCGCCGAGGCGCTGCTGATGGGCCTGCGCCTGACCGAGGGCGTGGACCTTGCCGCGCTGGCGACGCGATTTGCCCTGCCGCGGGCCGGATTGGTGGATGAGGCCGCGCTTGATCGCCTGTGCGCGCTGGGCATGATGTGGGCATCGGGGACCCGGATCGGAGTTTCACCCGAGGGGCGCGGCGTGCTCGATGCGCTGCTGGCCGAGGTGGTGGCCGATACGCTGGTGGCAGCGTGAGCGGCGGGGCGGCGCTGCTGGAGGCGTGGCGCGGCAATCTTGCCGATAATCGCCGCAAATCGCCCCACACCGTGCGCGCCTATGTGGCAGCGGCGGCGCGTCTGGTGGCGGCGCGGGATTGTGCAGATTGGGCCGATGTTGCAGCCACCGAGGCGCACCATCTGCGCAGCTACCTTGCTGCGCGCCGGGCAGAGGGGCTCGGCAATGCCAGCACCGCGCGCGAGCTGTCTGCGCTCAAGGCCTTTATCGCCTTTGCCAGATCGCAGGCAGGCGATCCTGATCCTGCCGCTCCGCGCCTCAGGGGCCCGCGCCTCAAGAAGGGCCTGCCCCGCCCGGTTACTCCGGATGAGGCAAGCAACCTTGCCGATCTTGTCGAAGGGCTGGCGGGCGAAGACTGGATCGGCGCGCGCGATCGGGCGGTGCTGCTGCTGATGTATGGATCGGGCCTGCGCATTGCCGAGGCGCTCTCGCTCACCGGGCGCGATGCGGTGATGGGCGAGGTGCTGCTGGTGACCGGCAAGGGCGGCAAGCAGCGGGTTGTGCCGATCCTTCCGATCACGCGTGCGGCCGTGGCGGAATATGCGCAGGCCGGCCCATGGCCCCTTACCCCTGCCGGGCCGCTGTTTCGCGGTGCGAGGGGCGGGCCGCTTTCGCCCGGCATGGTGCAGCGCGCCGTCGCCAATGCCCGGCGCGCGCTGGGCCTGCCCGATACCGCCACGCCCCACGCGCTGCGGCACTCCTTTGCCAAGCATCTGCTGAGCGCGGGCGCGGACCTG
>JAGKSZ010000045.1 GCA_018991295.1 Porphyrobacter sp.
CGTTGTGGGCGAAAGCCCGTGGAAGTTCGAGTCTTCTCGACCGCACCAAACAGTCTCTCCCGAAATTCAGATTTCGCCTTCGGGCAGCCCGGCCGGTGAAAGCGGCGCAGTTCCGCGGGATTTCGCGAGCGGGGCGGGTTGGTGGTGTGTCAGAGCACGCAAGAAGAGCCGGAAAATCCGGCCCTTCTCTCCCTATTTCTCTGCCCGGAAATTACTGACCGCAAGTGCGGCCCTGCAGCGTCAGGTGGCGAACCCCAGCACGCGCTCTTGCTCCTGCCAGCAGGTCGGCAGGTTCGCCTCCAGCAGCGCCCTGCGATCGATCCGGGCGGGCTGCTGGAGCCGATGGCGATACTGCCGATCAACGACCTGACCGTATCGTCGCGGATCGATGGTTGGACCAGCTCGATGTGGCGAAGCCGCGAAGCCTCAAACAGTGATGTCAGCTGCGCCGCGTCGTGCAGACCTGACAGACGGCGCGGCGTATGCTCATCCTCCAGCAGACACCTTGCACCGGGTCGCGGATGATCTTCACATATCGCCTCGCTGAACAGCGCGGGCGCTTTTTACCTCGCCATTCCGTGCGTGGCCCAAAAGCCCCGCATCCCGTAGCACCTATGTCAACTTCCCACCGGGCTGCATTGGTCAGCGGGATGCTCGAGTCCGAAACCTTGGGCGGAAGTCGAGGGAATGGCGTCGCCTGATTGCCGGATCTCGGACATTGTCGCCAATCACAGATCTGCCAATGAATGGCAGTGGCTGCGAAAAGCCGCCGTCGGTGGCCGCATTGAGAACCCGAGAGCATGTGAACCGCCTGTCGTTGCGCGCCAAGGAGGCGGCGCAATCTCACTGAATTGTGAGCCGGGGTTTGTTCGTTCTACGATCCCTACCAGCGGATCAAAGTCGGGACACATAAACGTCCGAGCAAAGCCGATACGGCCACAGGTGCAACGTGCCAAATGCCAAGGTGGCTCATGGTATCGAAGCTGCACGATAGACCGAATGCAAAACTGCCAAACGCTCCTGCACATACGCCGGTGTAGAAGCCGGCGATGTTGGGGGCAACTGGGGCGCCCCTCCGCAACCAGACAATAAGCACGCCAGCCACGGCGACGCTGCTCATCAACCCGGACAAGAAGCAATGCAGTCCGTCTTCGGCATGGAACTGGTGACCGCCCACGTCTTGCTGCGCTATCAGGAACAGGGCAGTTATCGGCAGGACTGCAAGCGCCGCGAGCACCCAGCGCGGGCCATCATGCCGAGCCCCTACGCGCGGCATGGCCATCCGCACTACAGCCCTTCCCGAAGCAAACCCTAACAGCGCAATCAGTCCGTTCGCGACAAAAAATATAGCACTCGCCTCTCCGCGCAAAGGACCATTCCAAAGTCCGTGCCACAGCGCAACCATTGCAATGGTCAGAGCGGTGGCCAAGATGACCCACGCAAATCCCTGATGACCGTGCATCGGGCGCACGGGCTCAAGTTCATCCGCGAGCCGCGTAATCAGGGGATTTGGGATAAGAGTCATTATCAATCGGCCTCTTCAACAAGCGCGGCCAACTTTTTCAAACCGCGATGAATGTTCACTTTAATCAGGCTTTCGCTTTGGCCGGTTCTGGTGGCGGCTTCTGTCACTGAAAGACCCTGAACCTTGACGAGCGCGATCGCGCTCGACTGGCCTTCGGGCAGGCGCACCAACAACCGCTCCAAACTCATCCGCGCCAGCACGGCGTCTTCCTCGCTGTCTTCGGCGGCGTCATAATCGCCCAGTTCCCCTTCGTTGGCGCGATAGACACGGCGAATATGATCAACCCAGCGATACCGGGCAATCGCCGCGAGCCAGGGCAGGAACGCGCGCGAACAATCCCAAGTGGCGCGCTTGCTGTGCAGCGCAATCAGCACGTCCTGCACTAGATCGTCGACCTGCGCGGGGGGCAGACGGCGATTGAAATAGCGCCTGAGCCACACCTGCGCTTCGGTGAGAAGCAAGGTGTAGGCCTGGCGATCGCCGGCCTGCGAAGCGATCATCAACCGCACAAAGGTGGGTTCATCCGCGATCAAATCGCTCTCCTTCCCCTTCGCCCGGTCATGCGCCGCGATGCCGCCATCGGCCCAGCAGCGCATCGGCTGAAAGCACGCCCCCGCCGCGCACGATCAGGATCGCAGCCAGCGCCGACCACAGGATATGCGTCGACCACCAAGCATCAGGATACACGAAGATCTGGATCACGAGTGTCATTGCCAGCAGACCCGCAGCCGATAGCCGGGTGAGCAGGCCGAGCACGAGCAAAGCCGGCAGCCCGTGTTCTGCCAGCGTTGCCAATTGCGCAGCGATATCGGGCGGCAGCGGCACGCCGGCATATTCGTATTCGAACAGGTACAACGTCGCATCACTGATCTGGAACAGAGTGCCCTCTTCCACTTTGCTACGCCCCGCGCGCCAGAACACCCCGGCAAGCGCGACGCGCGATAGCAGCAGGACAAGGCCTTCTGCCCAGCGGGAAGCGAGGGCAGCGTTGATCCGTTCATTCAAATTTGCGGTGCCACGCATCTGCTTTGCCTGCCGCCGCTGCACCTAACGTTCGATCGGCTTCAGCGAACCCGCGCCCTTGGGCGTTTTCGTTTTTTCGCACGACCCCTTGGCCACCAGCTTCCAGGCATTGCCCTGATAGTCACGGGTCGAGGTGCCCGCACAGCTGGTGCCCGGTCCGGCGGAACAATCATTCTGCCCGGCCTTGGAAATGCCATAGCACTTTTCCATCGGCTTTTTCTGCGCTGCGAGCGGTGCATGGGCCATGCTGGCTGCAAGGGCCGCAGTGACGGCAAGTCCGGCGATGCGGGCGGTGGATGTGGTTTTCATGACAATTCTCTCCAGCTTGGGATAATACAGCCGCCCAAGTGTCGGGTGGACTTGCGCCATCTGTTCGTAACAGAGCGCGCCAGCGTTACACCCCAACAATAAATTTACCGCACGTAACCACAGCTCTTTCGGGGCCGAATAGGGCGATGTGCAATACAGCACTGATCGATCCGAAGGAAAAATCGACATGATCAAGGGAACCCGCGCCGGCGTTTCATTTGCTGCCACGGCAGCGGCCATCGCGCTTACTTCGTTCGCTGCCTTTGCGGCTGATGCGCCCACCGGGAGCAAGGGCCGCGCGATCAACGCCAACGACACCGTGCATTGCTACGGGCTGCACAGCTGCAAGGGCAATTCCGACTGCGCAACTGCCGAGCATGAA
Source organism: Porphyrobacter sp. (assembly GCA_018991295.1). Classification (GTDB taxonomy): domain Bacteria; phylum Pseudomonadota; class Alphaproteobacteria; order Sphingomonadales; family Sphingomonadaceae; genus Erythrobacter. Next base: position 3,240 of record JAGKSZ010000045.1, read on the forward strand.
TGCAAGGGCCAGAACGCCTGCAAGGGCCACGGCTTCAAGGCGATGAAGGCAGGCGAATGCCTCACCAAGGGCGGCACGATCGGCGATCTCAGCTGATGCCACCCGGTCCGGCGGGCGCCTCCCCCCCCCCCAAGAAAAGTGCCCCGCCGGACCATCTTTTCCCAAGTAGGAGCCCCGTGATGACACCTTTTGCAGGGTTCGGCATTGGCCTGCGGCGCGAACATTACCGTGATTTTCTCACCGGCGAGATCGCGGTGGATTTTGTCGAAGTGATCGCCGAAAATTTCATGGTTGATGGCGGGCGTCCGCTGCGGGTCCTTGAACAGGTGCGCGCAAAGGTTCCGGTTATCCTGCACGGGGTATCCCTGTCGATCGGTTCGGCCCAAGGGCTGGACGGCGATCATCTGGCCCGGCTCAGGGTGCTCGCTGACCGGATCGCGCCGCTTTGGGTTTCCGACCATCTGTGCTGGACGCGAACCAGCGCGCACAACAGCCATGATCTTTTGCCCTTGCCGCTGACGCGGGCCGCGCTGGACACGGTCTGCGACAATATCGACCGGGCGCAGGACACGCTGGCGCGGGCGATGCTGTTCGAAAACCCGTCGAGCTATCTGACCTTCCCGCAAGACGAGATGGCCGAATGGGAGTTTCTCGCCGAAATGGCCCGCCGGACGGGCTGCTTTGTGTTGCTCGATGTGAACAACATCCATGTCAGCGCCGCAAATCACGGTTTCGATCCCGCCGCCTACCTTGCAGGAATTCCCGCCGACCGGGTGCGGCAGGTGCACCTTGCCGGCCATACGCCGGGCGAAATTGTCATTGACACCCACGACCGGCCGGTCTGCGACGATGTCTGGCATCTGTTTGCGAAAGCGATGGCCATGCTGGGCAATGTCGCTGTGATGATTGAACGTGACGATGCGATCCCGCCCTTGCCGGACTTGCTAGAAGAACTCGATCGCGCGCGCCGCATCGCTGCGTCGCCCCCCGGTAGGGTGGCAGCATGAACCAGCTTTTGCTTATGCAGGCCGAATTTCTGGCCTGTCTTCAGGATGATGACGCCCCCTTGCCAGCCGGATTGGACGCCAGGCAGGCTGCGGGCATGGAGGTTTATCGCAATGCCTATCGCGCGCGGCTGATCGGAGTGCTGCGCAGCACCTTTGAACGCACTGTAAATCTGGTGGGTGATGAAGCTTTCGCGCAGGCCGCCGCACATCATCTGATCCTGCACCCCCCGGGCAGCTGGACGATCGATCTGGTGGGCAAGGGGTTTGCGGAAACCTGCGCGGACCTGTTCGCCCAAGACCCCGATGTGGGGGAGCTCGCCTGGCTGGAATGGGCGATGCACTGTGCATTCACAGCCGCCGACAGTGCGCCGATCACGCGCGCCAGCTTTGCAGCCGCGACCGCAGGTTTCGATGCCGGGCGATGGGACAGTCTTTGCCTTGCCCTGACGCCCGGCACTGCCCTGCACCCGGTCACCTTCGACATCCCCGCATTGTGGAGGGCGCTGGCTGATCCGGCTGCTGCGCAATCAGTGTTGCTCGAAGAAGCGCACTGGCTGCTGGTCTGGCGCGACGATGAATTGCCGGTTTTCGCGCTGGTGCCCTGCGCCGAAGGGCAGGCTTTAGCGGATATGCAGGGCGGCACACCATTTGGTCAGGCCTGCGCGGACGCTCTGCACGAAACCGATGCGACCGAGGCCGCCGCACGGGCCGGCGCGATGCTGCAAGGCTGGATCGACATGGGCCTTATCGAGGCCGTCCGGGCCAAGCAGCAAGCCTCCAGCTGACTTCTGGCACCTGATAATCAGCACCTGCCGCACCGCGCGGAGGAAAGGAAATCATGCCTTCAATTTGGCGTCTTGTCGCAATTCTTGTCCTTGGCGCTGTTGGCCATGCAGCGGCTGCCAAAGGACCGGATAGGGCGTGGGGCAATACGTTTGTCCCGTGCACGGATGCCGCCCAGCACCCGGCGCTGGCCGGGACGGATTGCGCGGTTCTGGATGTCCCCCTTGATCATGCGCAGCCGGATCGCGGATCGATCGCGATCTTTGTTCGACGCTTTCGGGCAGGTGGTGAGGTGCGCGGGCAATTGTGGCTCGTCGCCGGCGGACCGGGGGAATCCGGCGCGTCGTTCTATTCCCATATCGCAACGCTGCAAGCCGCCGCGCCCGGCTTTGACCTGCTGATCCCCGATCACCGCGGAACCGGTTTTTCGACAAGGCTGTGCCCCGCCGAAGAAGCGCCGCAAAGCGATGGCGGCGGTGCACTCGTCGCACAGGAGTGGGACAGCTGCTTTGCGGCGCTCAATGCCGAGGCGGACCGGACCATAACCTTCACAATTTCGAATGCGGCGCAGGATTTGGCGATGGTCATGTCCCGTCTCGATAACGGGGGGCGCACCTATGTTTCAGGCGTGTCCTATGGCACGCAACTGGTGCTGCGGATGCTGGCCCTCAACATCGCGCCAGAACTGGACGGTATCATCCTTGATTCCCTCGTTCCGCCGGAAGGCAACGACATGTTCGACCTTAGCCGCCGATCCGCCGTCACCGACAGCATCGGCCGCGCGGTACTCAAGGCGTGCGATGAACAAGCCGAATGCAGGCAATACCTTCCCGAAGGAGGCCACATCGCGCTTGGCAGGCTTCTGATGCACACGGATGGCATGAGTCCGATCGGCGGCAACCTAAAGCATCAGCTGGCGGCCTTGCTCGACTTCCCGGAAACGCGGGCCATGATCCCCTTTGTCATTGCAGGACTGCAGGCCAACGACAGCGCGTGGCTGGTTTTCGCACTTGCCCGGCTGGAAGAGCTTGGCGCCCCACTGCCGCAGATTGCGCAAAGCGCCCCGTCAATCCCGCTTGTCAGCCTGATCAGTCGATCGGAAAACAATGCGCGCGCGGGCCTGACATCAGAGGCCATCGAACGCGAAGCGGCGGAATATCTCTTCACCAGCCCGTTGCCGTCTTTGCTGCTGGCGGGCGGGGTTCCAACCTATCAACGCGATGAGAGCTTCGGTGCCTTGCCAGCAGTGCTGCCCCCGACGATCGTGCTGCAAGGCTCCCCCGATCCTAAGACGCCCTATATTGGTGCACTGCAGCACGTCACAAAACTGCAAGCGCGGGGCGAAATCACCCTGATCCGAGTCGAAGGAGCGCCCCACTTCATCCTGATGACCGCGCCGGAAAGTTTCAAGAAAGCGCTACAGCAATTTCTTGGAGTGTATGAAATTCCCAAATAAGTCACGAAGTGCATGATGCTATCGGTCTAGCAGAGGGATCCAAGAAGCAAGTGCGATAGTCTATTTCAAGTGTAGCCATTGTGCATCGGCTTGTCCCCTTCGAGCTGTTGCCATTATCGGGTGCTGCATTTGCAGTAGTGTCCAGCCTTGAAGAAATCGAAGGCTCATAAGCAAAGTACGATGCACCGCTACAGTTGTTGACCCCTTCGATGCGTAACCCGCATCCCGCTAGGCCGGTGGGGTCAGTGAGATTCACCGGATCATTTGCGACGTAAGCGTAGAGATTGAGCTGGTCCTCATATCCGATGGGGTCGGTCTGGAGGAACCGGCCGAGGGTGGGGGCGTAGATGCGGGCCTTGTAGTAATGCATGCCCAGCTCAGGGATCCAGGCCTGCCCGGTGTAGCGGAACCGTCCCTTGGTGGCGATGCGGTTACCCGTGTGATCGGTGACAGCAAGGATGCTACCGCGCGGATCGGCGTGGAGGTAGCGCCGCAGCGTCGATGTCTGGGTCGTGCCCTCGTACCATATCAGCGGATCGTCGGCCTGCGCACTGGCGCCGTGGACATAGCGGCGCAGCATGGTGCCAGCAGCGTTGTACTCGCCGATCATGGCATTGCCGTCATAGGCGAACCGCTGGGTGCCCGAGGTGCCGCCCGAGACCTGATAGAGCCGCCCGGTCGGATCATACAGGGGCTGCGCCTGCAATGCGCCTGCATAGCTCAGTGCTGCGCAGTTGGTGTTGCCCGTGCCCTGCGCTTTCCTGCCATCCTTGCGGCAATACGCGCCTGATCCGGCACGATTTGTTAAGAGCCGAAGCGGCAATGGACGGGGGTGACGGAAACGCCGCGCCTTGACGCCATTCGCAGCCTCGGGCTTGATGCGGTCCCCGATCGAGACCTGTTTTCGCGCGTTACCTTGCTGGCCAGCACCATGCTTGGCTGCCCGATTGCGCTGCTTTCGGTGGTTGAGGCCGACCGCCAGTGGTTCCTCGGGCGCACCGGCACCGATCTTGCCGAAACACCGATCGCGGATTCCTTCTGCGCGGTCTGCGTGCTGGGCGAAGGGCCGCAGCTGATCGAGGATGCCTGCGCCGATCCGCGACTGGCCGATAATGATCTTGTGACCGGCCCACCTTTCATCCGCTCCTATATCGGCGTGCCGATCCGCGATGAGGAAGGCGTGGTGCTGGGCGCGCTGTGCGGCATTTCGCCCGAACCGGGCGCCTTCACCCCGGCTCAGATCCCGCCGCTGGCGATGCTGGCAGAGCTTGCCGAACAATCGATCGCGCTTCACGCCCGCACCCGTGCGCTCAGCCTTGCCAATACCGCGCTCAGGCAATCGAGCCAGATTTTCCGTCAGGCCGAACAGGCGGTCAATGTCGGCAGCTGGTGGGTCGATCTGGCGACCCGGCAGCTGCAATTTTCCGATCAGGTTTACGATATCACCGGGCTGGAGCCGGGTCCTTCGATCAATGTCCACGATGTCGTGCAGCTCTATCAGCCCGAAGACCGGGCGATGGTCCGCAAGGCGATGGATGACACCATCGAGGACGGCGAACCCTTCATGTTCGAGACCACCATCCGGCGCGGCGACGGCGAACGGCGCCGCATCCGCGTGGTGGGCGAACGCATTGATGGCGATGGGCAGCCCGGCTCGGTTGCCGGCATCATTCTCGATTGCACCGAGGAACACCTGCGCAATGTCGCGCTGCAACGGGCGGCCGAGCGCGACCGGCTGACCGGGCTGTATAACCGCGCCAGCTTCGATCACCGGCTTGCCCGCGCAATGCAGCGGGTGGAGAGCGAGCCGGTGACGGTGGCACTGCTCGATCTTGATGGCTTCAAGGATGTGAACGACACACTGGGCCATCTGGTCGGTGACCGCGTGCTTGAAACCATTGCCAGCCAGTTGCAGATGCGCACCGCCGAGGGGGTGTTTCTGGCGCGCTGGGGCGGGGATGAATTTGCCCTGCTGTTTCCGGGCCGGATGGATCTGCCCCAGGTGACCGGCTTTCTTGAAGACCTGCTGGCCGAACTCGGGGATATGCCCCCGCTCGGCAGCGCGCTGCTGCGCATCGGGGCGACCTGCGGGGTCGCGCGCATGACCACGGCGGGCAGCAGCGAGGAGATCATGCGCCGCGCCGATCTTGCGCTTTATCGCGGCAAGGAACTGGGGCGCGGTTCAGTGGTGTGCTGGGACCGGCACATCGAAGCGCGCCAATGCGAACGCCAGCAAGCCATCGCACGGCTGCGCAGCGCGCTCAACACGGGGCGGGCGCTGGCCGCCTATCAGCCGATTGTCGAACTCGCGACCGGCCGGGTCGCATCGGTCGAGGCGCTGCTGCGCCTGCGCGACGAGGACGGCACGATCATCGCGGCCGGCGAGGTGTTCTCGGCGCTGCTTGATCCAGAACTGTCACGCCGGGTCAGCCGCGTGATGCTCGATTCCGTGATTGCCGATGGCCCTGCGATCCTCGCCCTGTTCGGGCCCGAGACGCGCATCGGGCTCAACCTTTCGGATGCCGATCTGCGGCGCGGGGATTTTGTCCGCCATCTGATCGAGGTGATCGACGATAGCCCGCTGGGGCCGCGCAACATCTCGATCGAAGTGACCGAGACGATGCTGCTCGATACCAGCGGGCACCTGCGCCAATCGCTGGCGATGCTGGATGATTGCGGCTTTACCATTTGCCTCGATGATTTCGGAACGGGCTTTTCATCGCTCACGCACCTGCGCGCCTTCCCGATCCACAAGGTCAAGATCGACCGCGATTTCATTGCGTCGGCCGGGGAAGATCATCAGGCGCGGCTGATTATTCAGGCGATCGTGCAGATGGGCCATTCGCTCGGTTTGCGCGTGGTGGTGGAGGGCGTGGAAACCGAGGAGCAGGAGAACTTCCTGCGCGCCATCGGCTGCCGCCATGTGCAGGGCTATCGCTATGGCCGCCCGATGCTGCTGGCTGATCTGAAAGCCCGCTTCGACAAAGGCACCTCAGACGAAGTGCGCAGGCGCGCCTGAGTTACTGGCGTAGCGCGGCCTCGGCAGGCACCGCGCCGGAATGGAAGATGAAGGTTTCCACCTTGGTCCCCCCGCCGATGTTCACGCGGTTTTCCTGACGCGCCCAGATATCGGTGAGGATCTGCGAATTGAAGCGCAGCACCGCCTTTCCGGCAGCAGGCGCGGGCACCTCCTGATAGACCCACAGGCTGCCCCCGGTAATCTCGCTGCCGACATAGGCGGGCGCGGCAAGCGTGCCATCGATCTGGAGCAGGAACCGCCGGGTAACATAGGCGGCAAAGGCCTCGCGGCTCTTTTCACTGCCGATGATGTCGGCGTTTTTGGCCCCCTGCGCCCGCAGCGCGTGTTCGGCATCGTGGACGGGCACCTGATGCGCGATTTCGATCATGCCGGTGCGCGGGTTGTGCGCGATGGTGCTGATCGCGCGCTTCTGCTGGTGCGCGAGCGCAGGCGTGCCCGCCGCCAGCGGGACAAGCGCCAGCGCGATCACGACCAGCAGGCGGCGAAGCACGCTCACTTCTTCTTCTTGTCCGGCTCGGCGCCCGCCGCCTCGCCCATCAGATCGCGGCTGACGCGCGATTTGGCCGCTTCGTCCTTGAAGGCTTCGATCCGGCTCGGGATGATGCGGCGCGGGTAGTGGTTGTTTTCGATATCGGCATCGCCGGTTTCCCAATCGGGATCGATCACCACCTGCACCAGTTCCTTGCCCTTGGGATAGACCAGCAGCTTGGCCACTTCGCGGGCATTGCGGCGCCAGATTTCGGCCGGAATGTTGAGCTTTTCCCGCGATCCGTCCTTGAAGGTCAGGCCAAGGATGATCGGCATCACCAGCCCGCCCTTGTTGGTGAAGTTGAGGACGTAGTAATTTGCATCCTCCTTCACCGCACGGTCAAAGGCAGCGCGTTCCCACGGGACAAGCCCATCGAGGAAGTCCTTGTAGCCCTTGCGGTCCTTGGGGGTGACGGTGAATTCGTCATTGGTGTCGTAGAAATCGGTCACGCCCGGATTTTCCAGCACCCAGATCGGCAGGCCCTGCTGCTTGTTGAGGCCGATGCCGACCAGATCGGGCTCATCGGCGCGCTCCTTGCGGCGGCGGGGAAGATCGATGTCGGGATCCTTGGTGTCCATCTTCAGGCGGTAGATCGAATCAAGGCTGATATCGACATGGTCGGTGGTGTAGAACCACCCGCGCCAGAACCAGTCGAGATCGGTCCCGCTTGCCTCCTCCATGGTGCGGAAGAAATCGGCCGGGGTGGGCCGCTTGAACTTCCAGCGGCGCGCATATTCCTTGAGCGCAAAGTCGAAGCGTTCGCGCCCGATGATCGTGTCGCGCAGCAGGTGCAGCGCGGCTGACGGCTTGCCATAGGCGTTGGAGCCCAGATCGGTGATCGAATCCGATTGGGTCATGATCGGCTGCTGGTTGTTCGAGACCATGTAGCTGATCAGATCGCGCGGCACGCTGCGGGTCCAGGGCATGTTCGGGTCCCATTCGTAACCCGCCACCGAATCGAGGAAGGAATTCAGCCCCTCGTCCATCCAGGTCCATTGCCGCTCGTCGGAATTGACCGTCATCGGGAAGTAGATGTGCCCGACTTCGTGGATCACCACGCCGACAAGGAACATCTTTTCGGCCAGCGAATAGGTGCGGCTGCCATCCTTGTTGAGGTTGGTGCGCGGGCCATTGAAGGTGATCATCGGATATTCCATCCCGCCCACGGGTCCGTTCACGGACTGCGCGGTGGGATAGGGATAATCGAAGCTGAAGCGCGAATAGACCTTCAGGGTGTGAACCACGGCAGCGGTCGAATATTTGCGCCACAGTTCGCCCCCTTCCTTGGGCCAGAAGCTCATGGCGAGCACGGTTTCATGTTCCGCGCCGGGCTGCTTTACCCCTTGCGCGTCCCACATGAACTTGCGGCTGGAGGCCCAGGCGAAATCGCGCACGTTGGTGGCGGTGAATTTCCAGGTCTTCTTGCCGGTCGGCCCCTTGGCTTCGGCAGCGGCGGCTTCCTGCGGGGTGACGACGAACACCGGCGCGGCGGCGTTCTTGGCGGTTTCGAGCCGCTGGCGCTGCGCTGCTGTCAGCACGGCATCCGGGTTCTGGAGCATCCCGGTGGAGGCGACGATGTGATCGTTGGGCACGGTCAGATCGACTTCGTAATCGCCGAATTCCAGCGTGAATTCGCCGCGACCCAGGAACTCCTTGTTGTGCCAGCCTTCGTAATCCGAATAGACCACCATGCGCGGGAACCACTGGGCCATCAGGAAGATGTCATTGCCGCCCTTCTTCGGATCATCGGGGAAGTTTTCGTAACCCGAACGCGCGTTGATCGCGTCTTCCTCGACGATGTTGAAGGCCCATTCGATCGCGAATTCGGTGGTGGCGCCGGGCGCGAGCGGCTCGGGCAGATCGATGCGCAACAGCGTGCCGACGATGGTGTGCGGCAGCTTGGCGCCGGAAAGCATCGTGACCGCGCTGATATCGAAACCATAGTCATTGTCGGCCATCGCCTGCTGGCGGCGCAGTTCTTCCATCGAAAGCTTGGTCGGTTCATTGCCCGATCCCAGCGTGACCTTGGGCCCGCGCCGTCCGGCACCGCCGAAGGCATCGGTCAGCTCGGCCATCGAATCCTTTTTGAAGATGTTCTGATCGAGCTGCATCCACAGCCAGGGCAGGGCGTCGGGCGAATTGTTGGTGTAACGCACCGTGGCCCGCGCAGTGAGGCGGCGCTTGCTCTCGTCGAGTTCGGCGGTGATCTTGTAATCGACCTTCTGCTGCCAATAGGCATGGCCGGGCGCACCGCTGGCGTTGCGGGTAGTGCTGGGATCGGGCAGCACTTCATCAAGCTGGCGGAACTTGTCCTCGAAAGTGCCCTTGGTCTGCTGGATCCCCTGCGCCGAGGCAGGGACAGCGAGAAACAGGGCGGCAAGCATCAGAACGAAACGCAAGGGCGTTCTCCGGCAAGAATGGCAGGCGAGGCGAAAGAGCGCAAAAGCATGAGGCGCGCAAGCGGGTATCCTGCGCAGGGAGGCAATTTTATGTCGCGCATGGCATTGCGGACACTTTGCCACTATCGGATGCGCCCATGACGCCGCCTGAATGGTACGCCCTGCACGAAGCCGCCTGCGCGCGCGGGGAGGCAACCTATCGCGATCCGGCCACCGGCTACACCGTGTTCACGCGGCTGGCCCACCTTGCCCGCGGCAAGTGCTGCGGCTCTGCTTGCCGGCATTGCCCTTACGATCACGAAGCCGTACCGCGCGCTCGCTGATTCACCGCAAGGAACCCCGCCCATGAAGACCCGCGCCGCCGTTGCCTTTGCTGCCAAGCAGCCGCTCGAAATCTTCGAGCTTGATCTCGAAGGCCCAAAGGCCGGCGAAGTGCTGGTCGAAATCATGGCGACCGGCATCTGCCACACCGATGCCTACACGCTGGACGGGTTCGATTCGGAAGGCATCTTCCCGAGCGTTCTGGGCCATGAAGGTGCAGGGATCGTGCGCGAGGTGGGCGCGGGCGTCACCAGCGTGAAGCCCGGCGATCACGTGATCCCGCTCTACACGCCGGAATGCCGTCAGTGTAAGTCGTGCCTCAGCGGCAAGACCAACCTGTGCACCGCGATCCGCGCCACGCAGGGCAAGGGCCTGATGCCCGATGGCACCACGCGCTTCAGCTACAAGGGTCAGCCGATCTACCACTACATGGGCTGTTCGACCTTCAGCAATTTCACCGTCCTGCCCGAAATCGCGGTGGCCAAGATCCGTGAAGACGCGCCGTTCCAGTCGGCCTGCTATATCGGCTGCGGGGTCACCACCGGGGTCGGCGCGGTGACCAATACCGCCAAGGTGCAGGTGGGTGACAATGTCGTGGTGTTCGGCCTCGGCGGGATTGGCCTCAACGTCATTCAGGGCGCGCGGCTGGCAGGCGCGAACCTGATCGTGGGCGTCGATATCAACCCCGCGCGCGAAGAATGGGGCAAGCGGTTCGGCATGACCCACTTCCTCAATTCTGCCGGCATGAGCCGCGAGGAGACCGTGGCCAAGATCGTCGAAATGACCGATGGCGGCGCGGATTACACCTTCGATGCCACCGGCAACACCGAAGTGATGCGCACCGCATTGGAAGCCTGCCACCGGGGCTGGGGCACCTCGATCATCATCGGGGTCGCCGAAGCGGGCAAGGAAATCGCCACCCGCCCGTTCCAGCTGGTGACGGGGCGCAACTGGCGCGGCACCGCGTTTGGCGGGGCCAAGGGCCGCACCGATGTGCCCAAGATTGTCGACATGTACATGACCGGCAAGATCGAGATCGACCCGATGATCACCCATGTTATGGGCCTTGAGGACATCAACACCGCTTTCGACCTGATGCACGAAGGCAAGTCGATCCGCTCTGTGGTGGTGTTCTGACCCTTTGAATAGCTTGCCTGCAAATTCCTGAATATTTGTCTGTTTTCCGACAGGCCGCATAATCGGGCCAGTGGTTAACCGGGTGGTTACGCGGCTGGCCTATGGCGGTGTGCGGCGCACTGCCGGAAGCAGGTTTTGCAGATGTACGAAACGAGGATTGCAGCCGACCAACTGACGGTCGTGACGACTTCGGGCCTTGCGCCCGAGATCGACACGCTGGCGGCGTGCAACCTTTCGGGGCACGGCTTCCTGCGGCGTGGTTGGTATGCAGCCGGAAGCTTGGCCGAAAGCGCGGCCACGCTAGTGCTGTGCTCGCCTGCGGGCACGCCGCTCGCTGCGATCCCTTCGGTGCCGTTCGGCCCTGCCATCGCCGGGGCGCGCAAGGTGCCGGGCTCGTACTGGCCGCTGCGCGCTGTGTTGATTGCGCCTGACTGTTCGGCCTTTGAGCTCGCGCAGGCCCTGTCCCATCCCGCTGCCGCCCGGCTTGGCCCGGTCTGGCGGGTTGGCCCGGCGCGGGCGGACGATCCGGCGACCCTTCGCCTCATCGCCGCTGCGCAGCTGGCGGGCTGGACCGTGCTGCATCGTCCGGCAGGGACAAGCTGGGTGATCGATTGCGGACCCGGCCAATGGCCCCGCGCCTCCACCGCCAAACGCATCGCCCGGATCGAACGCCGCCTTGCCACAATTGGCACCGCCAGCTGGCGCTACGTGCGCGGGCCGGACTGGAACGATGCCGTGCTGGAAGAACTTGGCGCGGTTGAAGCCGCCAGCTGGATCGCTTCTGCCACCGATGGTTCGGGCGCAAAATTCCTGACCGGCACGCAGCGCGCCGCCTGGCGCACCGCGCTGGCCGACCCGGTGCTGGCCGATATGCTCTGTGCAACCCTGCTCTCGATTGATGGCCGCACAGTCGCCTTCAGCTTCGATCTGGACGATGGCCCGGTGCGCTACGGCATCGCCGGAAGCTATGTCACCGCGTTCGGCTCGCATGGGGTGGGCAAGCTCGCCAATTACCGCGCGATTGCCGATGCGCAGGCTGCGGGGCAGACCTTGGTCGACATGGGCTGCGGCGACAGCGGCTACAAGGGCGAATTGGGCGCGCGCGCCGGATATGACTTTGCCGATCTGCTGTTCGTGAAAAGCCGCACCGCAGCCCGCCTGCTGGCGCGGATGTGGGGCGCGCCGATCCCGCACGGCAAGGCGATTGCCGAGGTCGCCCGTGGCTGATCGCAAGCCTTCGGCCTTTGCCGCGCAGGTGCGCTCGGCGGTGATCTGGCGTTCGGGCAGCCAGATCGGGACGCAGATCGTGTCCTGGGCCTCCACCCTGATCGTCATCCGCCTGCTTTCGCCGCAGGACTATGGCCTGTTCGCCATGGCGCAGGTGATGCTCGTGCTGCTCAACACCATGAACGGCTATGGCCTTGCCAGCGCGCTGATCCGCGAGGAGGAAGTCTCCGAAGAACGCCTGCGCCAGACGCTGGGGATGCTGGTGCTGCTCAATTTCGGGCTGGCGCTGGTGCAGTTCCTCGCCGCGCCGTTGGTGGCCATGTGGTTTGACGAACCGCAGGTGGCCAGTCTGCTGCGGGTGCAATCGCTGCTCTATCTTACCATCCCCTTTGGCGCGCTGAGCCATGCCATCCTGTCGCGCCGGATGGACTTTCGCCGCCCGGCGCAGGTGCGGCTGCTGGCGGCAATCGTCGGGGCGGGCACGGCGCTGACCGGCGCGCTTTCGGGCTGGGGCGTGTGGACGCTGGTGGCAGCGCCGCTGGTGATGATGCTGACCGAGGCGATCGGCATGACCCGCGCAGCCCGCGCACCGATCATCCCGAGCTTCCGCTTTGCAGGCGCAGGCCACATCGCAGGGTTCGGCGGCGGGATGACCGTTACGCAGCTGGTCTGGGTCGTGCAGAGCCAGGCCGATGTGAT
>JAGKSZ010000277.1 GCA_018991295.1 Porphyrobacter sp.
CTGCGCGCTGCAGGCTGCCATGGACGGCTTTGAAGTCGTCACCATGGAAGACGCCGTCACCCGTGCCGACATCTTCGTCACTGCCACCGGCAACGAAGACGTGATTACCGCCGAGCACATGATGAACATGAAGCCCATGGCGATCGTGTGCAACATCGGCCACTTCGACAGCGAGATCCAGATTGCCGCTCTTTCCAACTATGAATGGAAGGAAATCAAGGAAGGCACCGATCTCGTCACCTTCCCCGATGGCAAGTCGATCATCATCCTCGCCAAGGGCCGCCTTGTGAACCTGGGCTGCGCCACCGGCCACCCGAGCTTCGTGATGAGCGCGAGCTTCACCAACCAGACCCTCGCCCAGATCGAGCTGTTCACCAAGTCGGACGAATACGCGAACGACGTGTACGTCCTTCCCAAGCATCTCGATGAGAAGGTCGCCGCGCTGCACCTCGAAAAGCTGGGTGTGAAGCTGACCCAGCTTTCGGGCAAGCAGGCCAGCTACATCGGCGTGCCGCAGGCAGGGCCCTTCAAGCCGGATCACTACCGCTACTAAGCCATGCAATCCGCCCGCCTCACCCCGTTTTTTCACGGGGTTGGGGGCGGGCGGCTTGTCACCCGTTGCACTGCCGCGCGCACGCGCATAGCGGTGGAGCGATGGATCTCTCGCCCCTATCCTTGGTGCTGATTGCGCTCGTTCTTGCCGCTTGGGCGGTGGGGGCGGGCGTTGTCGTTTTGCGGGCGAACCGCAGCGCGCGCCGCGCCAAGGCGATGCGCACCACCGTAAAGCGGATGCAAACCCTGCTTGATGTGGCACCGGCCCTACCCTTGCTGGTGCGGGTTGACGGGCGGATCGAGGCACCTGACAAGCTTGCACGGCTGCTTGGCCTTGCGGCGATGCCCAAGTATCTGTCAGAGCTTGCCGCGCAGCCCGGCAATCCCAAGGCAGGCGGGCTTGCGCAGGCCCAGCTTGATCAGCTGTGGGCCAAGATCCAGACCACACAGAAAAGCGCCGCGCCGTTTCGTATGGCGATCAATCTGCCGGGTTCGCAGCGCAGCCTTGCCTTGTACGGGACGCTTGCCGATCCGCAGGTCTCGCCGAACGGCGCTGCGCTGGTGTGGGTGTTCGATTTTACGGAAAGCCATGCGGAAATGGCTCGTCTGCGGGCTGCGGCAGCCCGCGCGACCGGGGATTTCGCTGCGCTGGTCGGCCTGATTGAGGCTGCGCCGATGCCGATGTGGTTTCGCGATGCTGATTTGAAGCTCCAGCTCGTCAATCAGGCCTATGTCGATGCCGTTGGCGCGACAAGTGCGGCCGAAGTGGTTCAGGGACAAGTTGAGCTTCTCGAACCCGAAGAGGGCCGTTCGCCTGCCGATATCGCCCGCGCGAGCCTTCAGGCGCAGGACAAGTCTGAACGCATCGTTGCCGCCACGATCCACGGTGCGCGGCGTACCTTGCGTGTTTCTGACCTGCCGCTGGGGCAGGAAGGCGTGGCAGGCTATGCCATTGATATCGAGGAGCAGCAGCAGGTAGCCCGCGAATTCCGCGCCTTCCGCGAAGCCCAGCGCGCATTGCTCGATCAGCTTTCCGTGGGCGTTGCCTTGTTTGATGCCGAAGAGCGCCTGTCATTTGCCAATCGTCCTTTCCGCCGCCTGTTCAGCCTGACCGAGGAGGCAATCGACGCACACACCCCGTTCGAACGGTTCCTGGCCGAAGCGCGAGAGCGCGGCCGGACCCCCGAAGTGCGCGATTTCCCCGAATGGCGGCGCGAACGCACGGCGTGGTTCGGGATGCAGACCGCGATTGAGGAGCCCTGGCCGCTGCCGGGAGGCACCCATCTGCGTGTCGTGGCTCAGCCCATGCCGGATGGCGGCCTTGTCCTGATTGCCGAAGATCGCACCGAAAGCCTTGCCCTATCTGCTGTACGAGACACCTTGCTGCGAACCCGCACTGCAACGCTCGACAGCTTGTTCGAGGCGCTGGCGATCTTTGCTCCTGATGGTTCGGTGCAGCTGTGGAATCGCAGCTTTGCGGGCACCTGGGGTCTGGCCGCCGAACTGCTCGATCAGCATCCCAGTGCCGATGAATTGCTGAGCGCGATCGGTCGCAATCTTGTCCGGCCCGAAGAGGCGGGGCTGATCGGCGCAGCCGTGCGCGCAGCCACGCTTGACCGGCGCGAAAGGGAAGGCAAGGTTGATCTTGCAGACGGGCGCACGCTGCGTTTTGCCGGGATCCCGCTGCCTGATGGCAACGGTCTGCTGACCGTGCTCGACATTACCGCCTCCCAGAAGGCCGAACAGGCCTTGCGCGAACGCGCCGAGGCGCTTGAAGAGGCCGATGCGGTCAAGGCGAAGTTCCTTGCCAACATGAGCTACGAATTCCGCACGCCTCTAACCACCATTGGCGGCTATGCCGAACTGCTGAAAAGCGGCGCCGCATCCGATCCGGCAGCCGCGGGCGAGTATGTCGATGCCATCCTAGCCGCAGTTGAACGCCTGACAGAGCAGGTGGAGAACGTGCTCGACCTGTCCCAGAGCGAGGCCGGGCTGCTGCCCATCCGCAAGGAGCGGCTCGATCTGCTCGATTTCCTCACGACGCTTGTGCGCGAGCGGGAGCAGGCCATCATCGCAGCAGGGCTAAGTCTTGATCTTAAAGGCAGACGCGGCCGGGTGATCGAGGCCGATCCGCGTCAGCTGGGGCGCGCCATCGGCAACCTGCTCGACAATGCGCGCCGCCATGCGCGGCGCATCGCGGTCGCGGTGGCGCGCGCGCCGCGCGGGCAGGCCGGCGCCTGGGCGCAGGTGACGGTGGACGACGACGGGCCGGGAACCCCGGCCGAGCAGCGCGAGGAGGCCTTCCGGCCCTTCGCCACCTTCTCCGCCGGCGGGACCGGCCCCGGGCTCGCCATCGCGCGCGACATCGCGCGCGCCGAACTGGCGGGGGCGCGGGCCCCCCCCCCGCCGGGGGCGGCCGCGCCGGGCGTCCGTCTCCCGCGCCCGGCCCAGGCGCGCGGGCGGCCCCCCCCCCCCCGCCTCCCCCCCCCCCCCCCCCCGCCTTCCGCCCGCCCGCCCGGCGGCTTTCCCCCCCTCCCCCGCCCCTCCCCCCCCCTGCCCCCCC
>JAGKSZ010000278.1 GCA_018991295.1 Porphyrobacter sp.
AGCGGGGCCCCGGATCAAGTCCGGGGCGGGGGAAACATCATAAAATCAGATAAACCCGCTCTCGGGGTCGATCTTTTCCTCGGCGGCTTCGGCTTCGCGCTTGCGGGCGAGCCAGGCTTCAGCCTCGGCTTCCTGGGCAGCTTCGCTGGCAGCCTTGGTCTGCGCATCGCGTTCGGCGCGCAGTTCCTCGATCAGCTTTTCGCGATCATTGCGCTCGGCCTTGACCGGGGCATCGGCATCTTCGGTGATCCCGGCGCGCTTGGCGGCCTTGGCGACCATCGCATCGAGTTCACGCTGCGAGCACAGGCCCAGCGTTACCGGATCCTTGGGCGTGATGTTCGAAATGTTCCAGTGGGTCCGGTCCCGCAGCGCGCCGATGGTGTTGCGGGTGGTGCCGATCAGCTTGCTGATCTGCGCGTCCGACACCTCGGGGTGGTTGCGCAGGATCCAGGCGATGCCATCGGGCTTGTCCTGCCGCTTGGAGACGGGGGTATAGCGCGGCCCCTTGGTGCGGGTCACTTCGACCGGCGCCTTGTGCATCCGCAGCGAATAGGCGGGATCGGCCTGACCCTTTTCGATTTCGGCCTGCGTCAGTTCGCCCGAGTGCACGGGGTCACGCCCGGTATACTTGCTGCCCGCAAGATCATCGGCCATCGCCTGCACTTCGAGGATGTGGAGGCCGCAGAACTCGGCGATCTGTTCGAAGGACAGCGCGGTGTTGTCCACCAGCCAGGTCGCGGTGGCATGCGGCATCAGCGGCTTGGGCTGATCCTTGGTCGCCATGGGGAATCTCCATTAAAAATAGAAGGGCCGCCCCTTTCGGAGCGGCCACCTTGCGCGCCCAGATAAGCGAAAGCGCGCCAAACGGCAAGGAATGGATTCAGAAGGCAGGAAATGCCTGAAGGCTGACCGCTTCCTCTTCCTCCAGCGCCACCAGCCCTGCAAGAAACTGCCGCGTGGCCGCCTCCCAGCTGAAGCTGGCACCATAGGCCGCGCAGGCCGAACGATCGCAATAGCGCGCCGCGTCAATCGCGCGGGTCAGGTCATCGGACAGTGCGCCAACCTTGTCGGTGACGATATCAAGCGGGCCCGGCACCGGGAAGGCGGCGACCGGCGTGCCGCAGGCCAGCGCCTCGATCATCACGAGGCCGAAGGTGTCGGTGCGGCTCGGGAACACGAACACATCCGCCCCGGCATAGCATCCCGCCAGCTCGGTCCCGGTCTTCTTGCCAAGGAAAAGCGCCTGCGGAAACCGCGCCTTCAGGCTGGCGCAGGCGGGGCCATCGCCCACCACCACCTTGGTGCCGGGGTAATCGCAGGCGAGGAAGGCCTCGATGTTCTTCTCCACCGCGACGCGGCCGACATAAAGGAGGATCGGGCCCTCGATCTGCGCATATTCGGGCGGGGGCGGGGCAGCGGGAGAAAAGCAGGAAAGGTCCACCCCACGGCTCCAATGGGTGAGATGCGCAAGACCTTGTTCGCGCAGCTGCGCACGGATCGTTTCCGTGGCGACCATGATCGCCCGCGCCGGGCGGTGGAACCAGCGGATATAGGGCCAGAACACCGCCGCCGGCAGGCCGGTGCGGCGCGCGATATAGTCGGGAAACTGGGTGTGATAGGCGGTGGTGAAGGGCACCTTGCGCCTGAGGCAATAGGCCCGCGCCGCCAGACCCAGCGGGCCTTCGGTGGCGATGTGCACCGCTTCCGGCGCGATTTTCGCCAGCTGCCGCCCGACGGCGCCGGGGGCTGTCAGCGCGAGGCGGATTTCGGGATAGGTCGGCGCGGGGATCGAGGGGTAGCCTTCGGGGCTTATCACCGTCACCTCATGGCCCCAGCGCCGCAGCACTTCGCAGGTGGTGGAAAGCGTGCGCACCACGCCGTTGGTCTGCGGATGCCAGGCATCGGTGATTATGGCGATGGATGTGGGAACAGGCCCGGCAGGTGCGATCGGTGCCGGAACGGGCGCAGCACCATCGGGCAGGATCGTGGTCAGCCGGTTCACGCGGCCTCCCTTGCAGGCGGCAGGGCAGCCGTTTCATCCTTGGCGCGGCGCTTGATCTCCTCGGGCCAGTGGAGGATTTCCATGCGGCCATCGTGATGTTCGACCAGCGCGTTGCAGCCTTCGACCCAATCGCCATCGTTCCAGTATTCGATTGGCCGCCCGTTATGTTCGAACTGGCGGAATTCGGCGGTGTGGATGTGCCCGCACACCACCCCGTCGACCCCGCGTTCACCAGCGGCGCGGGCGACGACTTCCTCGTATTTGCCGATGAACTCGACCGCGTTCTTGACCTTGTGCTTGGCCGCCTTGCTGAGCGACCAGTAAGGCAGACCAAGCCGCCGCCGCACCATGTTCACGGCAAGGTTCAGCTTCATCATCAGGTGGTAGGCATGGTCCCCCACAAAGGCGAGCCAGCGATGTGACAGCATGACGGCATCGAACTCGTCGCCATGCAGCACCATCAGGCGGCGACCATCGGCAGTGTCGTGAAAGGCGGCGCGGCGGATCTCGATGCCGCCGAAATTGAGGCCGGTGAACTGGCGGAACATCTCGTCGTGATTGCCCGGGATATAGACCACGCGCGTGCCGCGCCGGGCGCGTTTCATGATCCGCCAGACGATGTCGTTGTGCGCCGCGGGCCAGTAGAACTTCTTCTTGAGCCGCCAGCCATCGATGATGTCGCCCACGAGGTACATCGTCTCGCTGTCGACGTGGTCGAGAAAGTCGATCAGCAGCTCGGCATTGCAGCCCTTCGTGCCAAGATGGACATCGCTGATCCACACGGCGCGATAGGAGCGGCGCTTGCACGTGTCCGGTTCGGGCGTGCGGGGCTGGGTGAGCGGGAAGCTCGCGATATTGTCGCTGATCAGATCGGTGAGGTCGGCGCCGGTCATGGGGATGTCCTGAGTGGCTGGGCTCAGGCCTTCCATGACAGGCAATTGTTACACGCGACTCTCAGGCCGGTGGCGGTTTCGCGTCATGTTTTCAGAAACATGACAGTCGCCGGTCAGGTCATGGCCACAAATCCGGGCAGAGCCTCGACCCGCGCAATCCATGTGCGGACATGAGCGTAATCGCCAAGGCCAAAGCCGCCTTCCTCTGCCACATGGGTATAGGCGAACAGCGCAATATCCGCGAGCGTCACCCCATCGCCGCAGAAAAATGCGCGCGCGGCCAGATGCTTGTCCATCAGCTCCAGCGCCGCGCAGCCGGCCATGCGCTTGGCCATGATCTGGGCGCGCTGCTCGGCCGAAAGCTTCGCCTCTCCCACAAAGCGCAGCCAGAACCGCAGCGTGGCGATATTGGGTTCGTGATTATACTGCTCGAAGAACATCCACCGCAGCATATCGGCCTGTGCAAACCGATCCTGCGGGATCAGCACGCTGCCATGGGCGAGATACCAGCACGCCGCATTGCTTTCGGGCAGGAACTGCGCATCGGCCCCGGACCCGATCTGGAGCACCGGGATACGGCCATTGGCGTTGACCGTGGCGAGGAACTCGGGCGTCCGGGTTTCACCCTGCATGATGTCATAGCTGCGGGTCGCCAGCGGCAGGCCGAGCAGGGCGGCGGTCAGCCGGATCTTGTAGCAATTCCCGCTGCGGGGGTCTTCGTGAAGGGTGAGGGTGTCAGCCACCCGCAACTTCCAGCACGATCTTGCCCACATGCTCGCCCGCCTCCATCCGCGCATGGGCGGCGGCGGC
>JAGKSZ010000279.1 GCA_018991295.1 Porphyrobacter sp.
TCCGCGCATGGGCGGCGGCGGCTTCGGCGAGGGGGAAGGCCATGTCCATCACCGGGGCCAGTTCGCCATCGCAGAACATCGGCCAGGCATTGTCTGCAATCTCGTCGGCCAGCGCGGCCTTGAAGGCATCGGAGCGCGGGCGCAGGGTCGATCCGGTCAGCGTCAGGCGGCGCATCATCACTTGCGCCATATTGATGTCGGCCTTCGCCCCGCCCAGCACCGCGATGGTGACGTGGCGGCCATCTTCGGCAAGGCATTTGAGGTTGCGCGCCACATAATCGCCCGACACCATATCAAGCACGATGTTCACGCCCTTGCCCCCGGTGTGGGCCATCACCGCCTCGACAAAATCAGCCTCGCGGTAATTGATCGCAAGGTCCGCGCCGATGCGGGTGGCAGCAGAGCATTTGGCATCATCGCCGCAGGTGACGATCACCTCCATGTCGAAGGCCTTGGCGAGCAGGATCGCGGTGGTCCCGATGCCCGACGTGCCGCCGTGGATCAGCACGCTCTCACCATCGCGGGCAAGGCCGCGTTCGAACAGGTTGTGCCACACGGTGAACAGCGTTTCGGGAAGCGCGGAGGCTTCGGACAGCATCATGCCTTCGGGAACCGGCAGGGTATGCTGCCAATGCGCCGCGCAATATTCGGCATAGCCGCCGCCCGGCGTAAGCGCGGCGACGAACTGCCCGATCATCTCGCGCGGGACTTCAGTGCCGACCGCCACGATCTCGCCCGAAACCTCCAGCCCCAGCAGCGGCGAGGCGCCCGGCGGGGCGGGATACATTCCGGCGCGTTGCAGGCAATCCGGGCGATTGACCCCGGCATAGGCGACCTTGATCAGCACATCATCAGGGCGCAGGCGCGGGAGAGGGGAGGATTGCAAGCGCAGCACATCGGGCCCGCCGGGCGCATCGAACCCAATCGATTGCATGATCTCCGGCAGTTCGATCCCGTTGCTTGCGACCATTATCTCGTGCCCCCAATGTTGCAAAATTAACCACTTTGCAAAGCGCGAATAAACGTCTCACCGATTGACAGCAAGCCGCTTGGGGCTGATGCTGCAAGGGAATGGATGAACCTGATCGCCCCAGGCCCAGCGGAGACGCGGCGGATCGCCTCGCTTTCGAGGACCTCGGCCCCTATTCGCAGGCCGAGCTGGATGAACGCATCGCGCTGCTGGAAGCGGAAATTGCGCGGGTGAAGGCCCACCGTGCCAAGGCCGCCGCACACCGCGCCGCTGCCGATGCTCTGTTTGGCAAGGGGGGTGGATGATCCGCAGGACAATCTCCTTCGTATTGTCACCAGAGGATTCGCAATTCCCGGGCGCCCGCCCATATTGTCGGAAAATGGCTCTCTCCGCCCCTTCGCCACGGGCATCCACCCGCTGAAAGGCCTCTCCCATGCCCAGCTTCGCCCAGAACCTCGAACGCACGCTGCACAACGCGCTCGGCAATGCGTCAGAGAGGCGGCACGAATATGCCACGCTCGAACACCTGCTGCTGGCACTGATCGACGATGAGGACGCCGCTGCCGTGATGGCCGCCTGCGGGGTTGACCTCGCGGAGCTTGGCGAGGTGGTGAAGCAATACCTCGATCAGGAATATCAGTCGCTCAAGACCGAAGACGGCGCCGATCCGCAGCCCACCGCCGGTTTCCAGCGGGTGATTCAGCGCGCGATCCTGCATGTCCAGTCTTCGGGCAAGGATACTGTCACCGGCGCCAATGTGCTGGTCGCGCTGTTTTCCGAACGCGATTCCTATGCCGTCTATTTCCTCCAGCAGCAGGACATGAGCCGTCTGGATGCGGTGAGCTATATCAGCCACGGCATCGGCAAGGGCGGCCGCCAGATCGAAAGCAAGACCCCGCAAGGCACCGACAAGCCGGAAGAGCAGGAAAAGGCTAAGGAGGCGGGCGGCAACAAGAAGGAAACCGCGCTCGACCAGTTCACCGTCAACCTCAACGCCAAGGCGGAAAACGGCAAGATCGATCCGCTGATCGGGCGCGGGCCTGAAGTTGACCGGACGATCCAGATCCTGTGCCGCCGCTCCAAGAACAACCCGCTCTATGTGGGCGATCCCGGCGTCGGCAAGACCGCGATTGCCGAAGGGCTCGCACGCAAGATCGTCGAAGGCGATGTGCCCGAAGTGCTGGCCGAAGCGGTGATCTACTCGCTCGACATGGGCGCGCTGCTGGCTGGCACGCGCTATCGCGGCGATTTCGAGGAACGCCTGAAGCAGGTCGTCACCGAGTTGGAAGCAATGCCCCACGCGGTGCTGTTCATTGACGAAATCCACACCGTGATCGGCGCGGGCGCAACCAGCGGCGGGGCGATGGATGCGTCCAACCTCTTGAAGCCCGCCCTGTCGAGCGGCGCAATCCGCTGCATCGGCTCGACCACCTACAAGGAATTCCGCAACCACTTCGAAAAGGACCGCGCGCTGCTGCGCCGGTTCCAGAAGATCGACGTGAACGAGCCGACCATCGAGGACACGATCAAGATCCTCAAAGGCCTGCGCACCGCCTTTGAAGATCACCACAAGGTCAAATACACCCCCGATGCGATCAAGACCGCGGTTGAGTTGTCGGCGCGCTACATCAATGACCGCAAGCTGCCCGACAAGGCCATCGATGTGATCGACGAGGTTGGCGCGATGCAGATGCTGGTGCCGCCCAGCCGCCGCAAGAAGACCATCACCGCCCGCGAGATCGAACAGGTGATCGCGACGATGGCGCGCATCCCTCCGAAGTCGGTCAGCAAGGACGACAAGAAGGCGCTCGAAAACCTCGAACGCGATCTGAAGCACGTCGTCTTCGGGCAGGACGAGGCGATCACCCGCCTTGCCACCGCCATGAAGCTTTCCCGTGCAGGCCTGCGCGATCCGGACAAGCCGATCGGCTCGTTCCTGTTCAGCGGCCCCACCGGCGTCGGCAAGACCGAAGTCGCGCGCCAGCTCGCCACGATCATGGGGATCGAGCTGAAGCGGTTCGACATGTCCGAATATATGGAGCGCCACTCGGTCAGCCGGTTGATCGGCGCGCCTCCGGGCTATGTCGGCTATGATCAGGGCGGCTTGCTGACCGATGCGGTCGACCAGAACCCGCATTGCGTGCTGCTGCTCGACGAAATCGAGAAGGCCCACCCTGACCTGTACAACATCCTGCTCCAGGTCATGGATAATGGCCGCCTGACCGATCACCACGGCAAGACGGTCGATTTCCGCAATGTGGTCCTCATCATGACCACCAATGCGGGCGCTGCCGATATGGCGCGGCAGGGCATTGGCTTTGGCGATGTGAGCAAGCAGGATGCGGGCGATGAAGCGGTGAAGAAGATGTTCACCCCTGAATTCCGCAACCGTCTCGATGCGATCGTGCCCTTCGCCTATCTCGGCAAGAGCATCGTTGCCCGCGTGGTCGACAAGTTCATCCTCCAGCTGGAGCTGCAACTGGCCGAACAGAACGTCCACATCCAGTTCGACAGCGACGCGCGCGGCTGGCTCGCCGACAAGGGCTATGACAAGCTCTAT
>JAGKSZ010000046.1 GCA_018991295.1 Porphyrobacter sp.
CCGGTGCCGCGCTTGAAGCCGATAATCCGCTCCACCGTCTTCAGATGCCCGAACCGCCAGCGCTGGAAGTGGTATTCCAGATCGACCAGCTTTTCCGCGAGTTCATAAAGGTCCCAATGCGGTTGGGGATCGCGATAAATCGCCGCCCATGCCGCCTCGACGCTGGCATCAGGCGTGTAGGCTGAGGCCGGATCGCGTTCCAGCACGGCCGCATCAATGGCGAACCCGCGCCGCGCCAGCAGGCGGATCGCCGCATCATAGAGGCTCGCCCGCCCAGCCTCCGCCTCCAGCCGCGGCGCCCAGTCGGCGTTCGACTTGTGGAGGCGCACATGCTTGCCATCGCGCCCGCCAAGCATGAATTCCATCATCCGGTACTGGGCCGACTGAAACCCGCTCGACGCGCCCAGGTGCGGACGAATGGCAGAATAATCATGCGGGGTCATGGTGCTGAGCACGTCCCAGCTCTGGATCAGCTGCGCCTGCGCCCGCGCCACCCTGGAAAGCATCTTGAAGGCGGGGCGCAGATCATCGGCCTCGATGGATTCGCGCGCAGCGGTCAGCTCGTGCAGGCACAGCTTGAGCCACAGCTCGCTCGCCTGGTGGACGATGATGAACAACAGCTCGTCATGCGCATCGGACGCAGGGTGCTGCGCTTCCAGAATGCGGCCAAGATCGAGATAGCTCGCGTAGGTGACATCGGCGCTCATGATGCAGTCCCTAGCGCGGCGCAGGGCCTGAGGAAACTAGCCCTCGATCACCCGAGTTTCGGGATGGTGCTTGTCGAGGTGCCTGAGCAGGATGCGCAGGTTTCTGGTATTGGAACGAAACAACAGGTCCGCCGCATCGCCCACCAGCGGGATCGCACCAATTGCCGTGTCGAACAGCACGTTCGCGCCCATCCGCATCAGCTTCCACTTGGGCAGGCCGAGATTCCTGGCCTCCCACACGATGTAAGCGCCCATCGCGCTCGTGACGATATCGCCGAGCACCGGGACAAGACCGATCAGCGCATCGAGCCCCACAGGCATATTGATGCCGGGCAAGGTGAAGCTGCGTTCGAGCAGCCGCTCCATCATCACCACGCGGGCGCGCACGGCGGCAGGATCGGTGCCGGCAGGAAGGCTGAAGCGCAGCGGTTCGGGGCGATCGGGCATGGGTGTGTCCATACCGCTCTATGTGGTGGGCTGCGACAACGGGAACAAGGGGTGGATGCCCCAGCCATTGGGAAGGTAATTGCGGATCGAGGCCCGCACCAGCGACCAGCGCACCGGGGCGCCGAGGGGAATGTAGACTTCGCGTTCGACGAGCGCAGCATGGGCTTCTGCAAACAGCTGTTCCCGCCGCGCCGGATCCCGCTCGGCCATGGCCTCGCGCGCGAGCGCGTCTGCACGCGGGGCACACAGGCCTGCGCCAAGGCTGCAATGGAACTGGTTGAGATACCACCCCGGTGTCGCGTAGCGTGCCACGGTATCGCGCAGCTCAAGATCGGCAGCCTCGCCGGATGCTGCGCGGCGGGTGGCAACACCAATCGCGGCCCACGCATCCGCCAGCCTGCGGAACAAAAGGTCGCTCCCCGGCCCGCGTGGCAAGGACACAAGCACGACCGGTTCGCGCGCCGAACCGGCGCCCTTCCATGCCTGCACCCGCGCAGCAGCGACGCGGCGACGCTCCTCGATCGATGCGCCGTTCCAGCGGTCTGCGATGTAGAACGGGGTCGGAAATGCCTCAGGCGGGACCGGCAAGCTGCTTTCACGCCAGCCGTTGAGCCCGAAGCTCTGGATCAGGCCTGCACGGTCAATCGCCATCGAAAGCGCCTCGCGCAGGGCAGGATCGGCAAGCAGGCCCGTTTCACGGCGCACTGTCAGGCCCAGCAAGCCAAGCGCAGGATCAACCTGGATCGTCCCGCGCGACAAGGGGCCCGCTTCTGCTTGAGGAAAATCGACGATGCTGCCGCCAATCACCAGATCGACATCCCCCCGCGAAAAGGCTGCAACGGCCCTTTCTGCCGAAAGCGCGCGCACTGCGATAGGACGGGCAACATCCTCCCAGTCCTCACGCGCGGGCAGGCCGCGAGTTTCGGGCGGAAGCGCGGTAAGGCGCGCGGTGCCGGGTTTGTCCTGCCGCGACATCGCCATCGGGCCCGCCCCGCTGCCATTGCGCACAAGGCCGAGTTCCGGCTGCGCAAGCAAGCGCAGAAAATCAGGTGTTGGCGCAGAAAGCCGCACTTCGATGACCCGGCCCGTCATTGCCCGGACATCGCGCACCGTGCCAAGATCGAGCCCGAGCGAGGTCCCCCGCATCCGGTCAATGGCCTCGCGCAGCTTGTCGCGCACGTCGGGGGCGGAGATCGCGTCGCCGCCAGGCCAGCTGCTGTCGCGCAGGCGGAAGATGTAGCTCAGCCCGTCATCCGTGACGATCCAGCGTTCCGCGAGCGCCGGCACAACCTGTCCCGCCTGATCGAGCGCGACCAGCCCTTCGGACGTCGCCGCGCGCATGTGCTGTGCCGGGGGCGCCAGCCGGATCCCTTGCTGAAACAGGCTTTCCGGCGCGCCGATGATCGCGACCTCGACCGGCCCTCCGCCGGAAGGCCCGCAGGACGACAGCGCCAGTGCGGCAAGCAGGAGCAGCCAGAATCGCATTGCGACCTGCCTAGCAGCTTGAATCGCGGCGGTCAGCTTGTGCGAATACGCGGGGGTGGAAAGCCCCGTTCAGATCTTGCGCAGACGGCTCACCTGAGGCGGCGGCGGCGCACGGTGCGCCCACGAAGGCTGGTTGACCAGCAGGCCATCACTGTCACCTGCCTGCAGGGGACGGCGCGCTTTCTGCGAATCGATTTCCTCGTCGAAGGCGACGCCAAAACGATTGTCCTGCACCCAGGCAACCGTACCGCCAACCGCGCCGATGTTGCGCAATTCAACCGAAACCCGGTGCCCGCGCTGAACGCGCAGCTGACCCTCACCCATCATCCCGCCGTCCGACAGATTGCGGACCCGGACACGATGCGCCTCGGCGTTCTGTTCGACGCGAATGTCAGCCAGCAGAAACAGGCTGTCGCGCGCGACGCTGCGTGTCTCAACCCCCGTCATCTTCCGGATTACCTCCATAGTCGAAAAAACGTTGTCACCGCCGGGCAGGGCCTGTGCTTTGCGTCCTGCAGGTGTGCTGACGCTGGTGGCGCATACGCGGTTAACGGGGCGTAAATCCTGCGCGACGCGGGGCGGGCTTGTTGTCAACCGTCCCAAGGCGGCACAGGTCCCCAGCCGCCTGTGCAAGGATCAATCGTCGC
Organism: Porphyrobacter sp.; assembly: GCA_018991295.1. Taxonomy (GTDB): domain Bacteria; phylum Pseudomonadota; class Alphaproteobacteria; order Sphingomonadales; family Sphingomonadaceae; genus Erythrobacter. The sequence continues at coordinate 3,287 of JAGKSZ010000046.1, forward strand.
GCGAGACTTTCTCGCGCCGCTCGTGCGCTTCCTGCGCCTCGACGGTCATGGTTGCCACGGGCCGGGCGATCAGGCGCCGGAGGCCGATTGGATCGCCTGTGACTTCGCAATAGCCGTATTCACCGGAATCGATCCGCCGCAACGCTGCGTCGATCTTGGCGACCAGCTTGCGCTGGCGATCGCGGGTGCGCAGTTCGATGCCCCAGTCGGTTTCGCTGGAGGCGCGATCGGTCAAGTCAGCTTCGCGGATCGGGCCGTCCTGCAGCGACTGCAGCGTTTGTCCGGCGGCGGAATGGATCGACCGCTTCCATTCGATCAGCAGCATCCGGAAGTAGGCTTGCTGGCGGTCATTCATATATTCCTCGTCTTCGCTCGGCACATAGTCCGGCGCGAGCAGGCGCTTGGCCTTTTCGAGGATGTCGATATCGTCAGAAACGGATGAAGGCATCAGGCTCTCTCGTCCCATGTGTTGCCGGGGAGACCATCGCGTCCTGACGCCTTGAATTTTTTCATTGGCACACTTGGTCCCAGCAAGCAGAGTGCAATGCGCCGCCTATAGGCAAGGCCCCCAAGCCGCACAAGCGGCTTTGGCACGCTGGTGGGGCAAAAGCCGGGGTGCCAATCGCGTTAACTAATTTTTGACCATAAAGGTCGCACTTCTCCTGTCATGGATGGATCGCCGGGGGGGCGGTCCGGTGACGAGGGGAATGCACATGAACATCATCGCTCTTGAGACGAATGTTTCACATGAAACATCGCACGATGGCCTGCTTGGGACATGGCTGGCCGAGGCTGGACGGGGTCAGGCAGGGGCGTGCTATGACCTTGGGGTGGCCTTTTCGACGGGCAGCAACGGAGCGCCGTGCGATCTGATCGAGGCTCACAAGTGGTTCAATCTGGCCGCAGCCCGCGGGCACGAGGAAGCCGCCCACTGCCGCGCCGATATCTCCGAGGAAATGACCGCCCGCGAAATCGCCGAAGCCCAGCGCCGTGCGCGCCAGTGGCTCGCCGAGGGCCGCCTGCGCGCCGCCTAATCGCCTTTCCTGAACGGGGTTCGGCTGCCGAGATAGAGCTGATCGCTTGCCACCCCGGCGCGTTCGCGTTCGAGAAAATCGGCCACCGCGGCGCGAAATCCCGGATCGGCTATCCAGTGGGCTGACCAGGTCTGCACCGGCTCATAGCCCCGCGCCAGCTTGTGCCCGCCTTGCGCGCCCGCCTCGACCCGGCCAAGGCCCCGGGCAATCGCAATGTCGATCGCCTGATAATAGCACAGCTCGAAATGCAGGAAGCGCACCTCGCGGGTGCAGCCCCAATAGCGCCCATAGAGCGCATCCCTGCCGAGAAAATTGAGCGCCCCTGCAATCGCCGCGCCACCATCATAGGCGAGGATCAGCACGATCCTGTCCCCCATGCGCTCCCCCAGCAGGCTGAAGGCCTCGCGCGTCAGATAGGGGCTGCCCCATTTGCGCGCCCCGGTATCCTGATAGAACACCCAGAACGCATCCCAGTGTTCTTCGCGGATATCGCTGCCGGTGAGGTGGCGGATCGTGAGGCCCTCGACCGCGCTGCTGCGTTCCTTGCGCAGGTCCTTGCGCTTCCTTGACGAAAGCGCACCGAGGAAATCGTCAAAGCTGGCATAGCCCCGGTTGAACCAGTGGAACTGGATATCGGCCCGCGCCATCCAGCCGCCCGCTTCGAACAGGGGCAATTGCTCGGGCGCGATGAAGGTCGCATGGGCCGAAGACAGCTTGTTCTGCACGCACACCGCCTCGGCGCCCTTCAACAGGTGCGGGGCGAGGCTTTCGTCGGACAACAGCAATCGCGGGCCGGTGGCAGGGGTAAAGGGCGCGGCGATCTGGAGCTTGGGATAGTATCGCCCGCCTGCGCGGTGCCAGGCATCGGCCCAGGCGTGATCGAACACATATTCGCCCTGGGAATGCCCCTTGGCATAAGAAGGCATCGCCGCCAGCAGCCGCCCGGCTTCATCGGTGATCGCAATCGGCGCCGGTTCCCAGCCGGTGCCGGGGCCGACGCTTCCCGAATCCTCCATCGCGGTCAGGAATTCATGGGCAACGAAAGGATTGTCATTCCCGCCGAGCGCGTTCCATTCCTCGCGGTCAAACGCGCCGACCGAATCTGCAATGCGAACGGTCAGTTCCGGTGCGCTCACGCCAGCCCCGCCCCTTCGGCGATCAGGGCATCGGCCAGCGCGAGGCCCGTGGCGCGGGTTTCTGGGGAACGGATCGTCCAGGTCAGCAACGGACGGCCCCCGGCCCGCCACGCCGCCGCCTCGGGCCTGTGGAGGTCGCGCACATCGATGGCGAGGAAATCCGCCCGTGCCTGCGCAAGCACATCTGGCTTGCGCCATTCGCCCTGAAAGCCGTTTTCATGGGTATCGGTGCCCACCAGCCCGCGGGTGATGCCGGGTGCTTCAAGCGCGAACCATTCCGGCACACGCGGATCAAAGCTCATAACCGCAACGTCACCCTGGTAGGCGTCCAGCAGCCACGCCACCGAGGCGCAGGTCCATTCGACATCATAGCCGGGCAGGGACTTGATCTCGATCAGCAACGGCACGCGCCCCGCCACTGCTGCAAGGAAGGCCGCAAGCCTGACAGGGTGCTGATCGGTGCCGAGAAGGCGCAAAGCCTCCAGCTCCCCGGCGCTCAGTTCGCCGGTCACACCGGGTGCGCCGGTCAGCCGGGCTAGATCCCAATCGTGGAACACCACCGGGTGATCGTCACGGCTGCGCTGGATATCGCACTCGATCCCCATGCCCCGCGCAATCGCGCCCTCTGCCGCCAAGAGCGAGTTTTCAGGCACGCCTTCGCGGTGCAGGCCGCGGTGGGCATATTCCCACTGCGTCAGCCAGTCCGGGGCGGGCCGTCCGCTCATGCTTTCAGCGCGATGATCGCATCGACTTCCACCGCCGCGCCGCGCGGCAGGGCGGGCACGCCGACCGCGGCACGTGCGTGCTGGCCTGCGCCGCCGAAAATCTGCTCCATCAGGTCGGACGCGCCATTGGCGACTTCGGGCTGCTGGGTGAAATCGGCGGTGCAATTGATGAACGCGCCCAGCTTCACCACCCGCTCGACAGAATCGAGCAATCCGGCAGCAGCAAGCTGCGCCACGATCATCAGCCCGCAGGCGCGCGCGGCGGCCTTGCCGTCTTCGACGCTGACATCATCGCCCAGACGGCCGGTGACCACCACGCCATCGACAAACGGCAGCTGGCCCGAGACATAGGCCATGCCGCCGCTCACCACGACCGGGACATAGCTGGCAACGGGCGCGGCGGCCTTGGGCAGGGTGATGCCGAGTTCGGCAAGGCGGGCAGTGTAGCTCATGTGTCAGTCCTCCAGTCGTTCAAGCAGCCAGGGCAGGGCCTCGTCCCAGCGATCAATCCGGGCTTCGGCGTGGCCGGCCTTGTGGGCGCAATCAATGGCGTGGGCGATCATCGGTTCGCCGCACAGGTGCAGCCGGGTCACGTGGGGCGTGATTTCGGCCACGGACGCATGGTGCTGGGCCAGATCGTCGATAAACAGCGCACGGGTGGGCGCGTATTCATCGATGATCGCCTTCAGCGCCGGGCCTTTGGGGCCCTGATTGGTGAAGACCCGCGCATTGATGCCCACCTTGGCCAGCTGCTCTGCGCGGGCATCGCGGTGATGATCGGTGAGGTTGGTGAGGATCACCACATCGGCCTTTTCCGCCAGCGTGTTGATGCCTTCCACCGCGCCGGCGATGGGCATTTGCGAATCCATCTCGTTGTCGAAGAACAGGCGCAGCATCTTCCAGATATCGGGCGGGGCCAGCAATTCGCCGGTTGCCTGCCAGCGCAGCGCCTCGGCAAAATTGTGGCCTTCAAGGTGAAAGCTGACGCCTTGCGAGGCTTCCAGCCAGTCCTTGAAGGGCGCGACCATGTGCAGCAGCACTTCATCGCAATCGGAGATGATCAGGGGGCGGGTCATGAAAGCAAAGCGTCCTTGGCGGCGACCAGTTCCTCGGGGCTTACGGCAAGCGCCTCGGCGGCACGGATCAGATCGGGTTCGTGATTGGCAAGAAATTCGAGCGCGCTGGCAAGGATGGCCGGATCCTGAAGCCCACTGCGCAGCGAATTGGGATCAAGGCCGGTCAGTTCAAGGTAGCGCGCGGCGCGGTCCTCGCAATCCAGCACCCAGCCGAGCGCGGCCAGCGCCAGCACCTGCGGGCTGATCGGATCGGTTGAGGGACGATGCGGGATTGTCCTGTCCTTCGGCTGCGGGTAACTAACGGATCGGGCGATTAAGCGGGGCGTTCAGTGACAAAGCGGATCATGGTTGTCGAGGATAATGACCTCAACCGGAAATTGTTCTGCGATGTGCTGCGCGCCAATGGCTTTGAAGTCGAGCCCGTGGCCGACGGCGACAAGGTGTTGCAAACGGCCCGCGATGTCGCGCCGGACCTCATCATCATGGATATCCAGCTGGGCGGCGTATCGGGGGTCGACCTGATCGAAGCGGCCAAGCGCGACCGCTCTCTGGCAGGCATCCCGGTGCTGGCCGTGACCGCCTTTGCCGCCAAGGGTGACGAGGAACGCATCCGTGCGGCAGGAGCGGCGGGCTATCTGTCCAAACCGGTCTCGATCAGCCCCTTCATGAACG
>JAGKSZ010000280.1 GCA_018991295.1 Porphyrobacter sp.
TGGAGAGCCGTCCACGATATCAGTTGCGGACATTCCGATGGGTGATAGGAATGGGATATGGCGACCACTTATCACTTCATGGCTGCTCCACATGAGCTCGATGTCTTGGATTGGTTTAGGTCACAGGCGGAAACAGCAGAAGAGCATGAAAACGCCGAGCGGATATTGCTGTTTTATCGCCAGTACGGTCCCTTGGCCCACAACGAAGATGGTAGTCCTGACGCAACAGGATCGCCTCTCGTTTCGATCTACAGTCCTAAAATTCGGAGATCGTCGCTCTGGACAATTGGAGAGGTTCATTTCCTTTGGAGGGGTGCTTCAAGATTTCCTGCGCTTGAGCGAATGCGCAAGCGGTTCCAGAATTGGCTCCGCGAACGGCCTGTTGCATGGGAACGGAGGCAAGATGGCTTGGAGGGCTACGGATACTACTTGGAAGGCACGGTAAAAAACATCTCTGGTTCCATCTATGCGTTCCCGGACGGATTGGCCGCCTATCGAGCTGGTCAGTATTTTGTTGCCGAAAGTGACAATGAGCTTGTGTTAGACCGCGTGTGCCGGGCCCTGCGATTGCGCGGGATCGACTGTTCCTGAAAAGGGACCGCTTTCCACCCATTCCCAGTCATCCCGCCACCCTTCGGACCGCCCCGCAACCTGCCGCTGTGAACTGCCGCACACTGCCTGCTGACAAGCGTGTCAGCCCGCTCTAGGAAGGCTCTCAAACAGCAATCGGGAAGAGGGAACCCCCATGGCACAGCGCAGCACCTTCATCACCGGCGGCGGATCGGGCATCGGGCGGGCGACCGCGCTGCACTTTGCCGCACGCGGCTGGTTTGTGGGGGTGGCCGACATCTCCGAAAGCGGCATGGCCGAAACGCTCGGCCAGATCGCCGGGGACGCCAAGTGGGCAGGCAGGCTCGACGTGCGCGACCGTGCGCGCTGGGACGAGGCGCTGGCGGAATTCGCGGCCGCGGCCGGGGGCCGGATCGATGCGCTGGTCAACAATGCCGGGATCGGCACGGGCGGATCGCTGTCCGAGCTTGACCCGGAGGAGATTGACCGCTGCCTCGATATCAACCTCAAGGGCGTTCTGTATGGCGCGCAGGCGGCTTACCCCTACCTGCAGAAAAGCGGGCCGGGTTCGGCCTGCATCAATATCGCCAGCGCCGCCGGGATCGTGGGTTCGGGCGGGATGAGCGTCTATTGCGCCACCAAATTCGGGGTGCGCGCCGTTTCCGAAAGCCTCGATGCCGAATGGGCGCCTGACGGGATCACGGTTGCCTCGGTATGCCCCGGCTTCATCGAAACCCCGCTGCTGAACGGCACCGGCAACCGCAAGTCGAACGAACCGATCCGCGCAAGGGTGCAGGCCGCAGGGCTGGAGATCACGCCCGTCGAACACGTCGCGCAGACGATCTGGGACGCGGTGCACGGGGACAAGCTCGATTACTTTGTCGGCGCGACCGCCAAGCGGATGGCGTTCGGCAAGCGCTGGATGCCGGGCCGGGTGCGCAAGCAGCTGAAGAACAGTCTGCGCCCGCTGGGGCAATAGAGCTCAGCCTGCGTTCGCCTTCCGCTTGCCGAAAGGCTGTGCTTCTTCAAAGGAAGTGCAGGGCTTCGGCAGGCTCAGGGCGAACGGGCTTGAGAGACTAACCCACAATCGCGTCAATGCTCCGCGCAAGCCGTGCATCGCGCTCAGACAGGCCGCCATTCTCGCCTGCATCATGGGTGGTCAGCGTCACTTCAACCCGGTTGTAGACGTTGAACCATTCGGGGTGGTGGTCCTGCGCCTCGGCCAGCAGGGCGACGCGGTTCATGAAGCCCCAGGCCTCGGAAAAGTCCCGGAAAGCGAAAGTGCGCGCAAGCGCCTTGCCATCGCGCGCCAGCTCCCATTGCGGGTGCGCCGCCAGCAACGCAGCGGCTTCATCGGGCGTGAGTTCGGGGACGGACATGAGGCATTTCCTTGGCTGGGATCGCTTGTTTGCTGGGCCCCTTTTCCCTAACGCTGGCCGCCGATGCAAGCACCCTCGCCCGTCCTCGCCGCCGAAAACCTCGCTTGCAGGCGTGGAGAGCGGCTGCTGTTCCGGCGGTTGTCGTTCCGGCTTGAGGCTGGCATGGCCTGCCATGTGACAGGGGCCAATGGCGCGGGGAAAACAACGCTGATCCGCGCTGCGGCAGGCCTCACCACGCCCTTTGCCGGCAGCGTCCAGCGCCAAGGCGCACTGGCGCTGCTGGACGAGCGCACGGGGCTTGATCCCGACCTGCCGCTGGCGCGCGCGCTGGCCTTCTGGTTCGCGCTTGATGGCGTTAAGGACGGCGCGGCCATCATGGCGCGGCTGCGGCTTGACCGGCTGGCCGAAGTGCCCGTCGGCTACCTTTCAACAGGCCAGAAAAAGCGCGCCGCGCTTGCCCGCGTGCTGGGGCAGGCCGCACCCATCTGGCTGCTGGACGAGCCGCTGTCGGGCCTCGATACCGCCAGCCAGGCGCTTGTCAGCGAACTGGTGCGCGGCCATTGCACCAGCGGCGGGATCGCGCTGATCGCCTCGCACCAGCCGCTCGATGTGCCGGGGATGCAAAGCTTCGCGATCGAGGATTTCGCGCCGGCCGACGATGAATGGGGGGAGGAGGAGCCATGATCGCCGCCCTGCTGCGCCGCGATCTGGCGCAGTTCTTCCCCTTCACCGGAAGCGGCGCTGCGCTGCCGACCGTGTTTTTCGTCGCCGTCGCGATGCTGTTTCCCTTCGCGGTGGGGCCCGATGCCAATGTGCTCGCCAGAACCGGGGGCGGCGTGGTGTGGATTGCGGCGCTGCTGGCGGCGATCCTGCCGCTCGAAAAGCTGGTGGCGCGCGACATTGCACTTGGCTTCTTCGATCAGCTGCGCCTGCGGGGCATGGCCGAAGAAGCAATGATGGCGGTGCGGCTGCTGGCGCACTGGCTCAGTTTCGGCCCGCCGCTGCTGCTCGCCTGCCTGCCTGCTGCCGCGCTGCTGAAGATCGAGGGCGAGACCTTCCGGATCCTCGTTCTCGGCCTCCTCGCAGGCACACCGGGCCTTGCCGCCATCGGCCTGATGATCGCCGCGCTCACCGCCTCCCTGCGCGCGGGCGCGGCGCTTTCGGGCCTGCTGCTGATCCCGCTCGCCCTGCCGATCCTGATCTTCGGCGCGGGCGCGCTGGCGAGGCAGCGACCCAGCGAGCCTCGGCTTCGTCGCCGCGATAAGCCTGCTCTTCGCCGCGCTCGCACCGTTTGCGGCGGGGGCCGCGATCCGGGCGGCAAGGGAAAACTAGGCCGGCTTCACTTCGCCATTGCGAGCCGCAGGCGCGGCAATCCGGAGCCGCACGCGACGGGCCCTGGATTGCCGCGCCGCCTGCGGCGGCCCGCAATGACG
>JAGKSZ010000047.1 GCA_018991295.1 Porphyrobacter sp.
GGATCGGCACCTTGCCGCTGGAAGGCTGGACTTCGCCCATGTCCTGCTTCAGCCGATCCCATTCCTCACCCATGATCGGCACGGTCAGTTCTTCAAAGTGCAGGCCCGATTGCTTGACCGCCAGCCAGCCGCGCAGGGACCAGCTGGAATAGTTCTTGTTGCCGATAATCAGTTTCATGCCGCCGCGCGCTCCACCTTGCCGCGATGTATCCGGCCCCCGCCCTAGTCGTTCATCAGGGCGCTGTCGACGCTGAACGAGGTGACACATGAGACACTGTCCAGACTTTCTTTTCAGGCCTGCCTGGAAGGCATCAAGCATGACGGCGAATTCCTCCCGGCTGACTGGGCGCGCAGCAGCGCGGGCGGGCGGACGACGGTTCATCCCAGGAGGCTGGCAGAGCACGTGGGTGTAGGAAAATCCTTTCCCCCCGGCCCGCGCCCGCGCTATTCGGGCAGACATGACCATGCCCCCCTTCCACCTCGCCTTTCCTGTCGATGATCTGGCCGAAGCCCGCCGCTTTTATGGCGAGGTCATGGGCTGCGGCGAGGGGCGCTCTTCGGACGAATGGATCGATTTCGATTTCCACGGGCACCAGATCGTTGCGCACCTTGCGCCGGGGCAGGCAGGCGACAGGGCCAGCAACCATGTCGATGGCCACGGCGTGCCCGTCCCCCATTTCGGGCTGGTGCTGAGCATGGACGATTGGGAGGCGCTGGCTGCCCGCCTGCGCAAGGGCGGGTGCGACTTCGTGATCGAGCCCACCATTCGCTTCAAGGGCCAGCCCGGCGAACAGGCGACGATGTTCCTGCGCGATCCATCGGGCAACGCGCTTGAGTTCAAGGCGTTTGCTGATCCGGCTAACCTGTTTGCCACCTGAGGCAGGGGCACAGCTGCAATTTTCTCAGGAACTATCCTTAACCATGCTGTTAAGGCTAACGAGTTGCTAACCATTTCTGCGTAGTTGCTCGGAGCATGAATACACATGCTCGTCTTTACGCCTCGTTTGCCACGATCCTTGTTCCTGCCATGCTGGCCGGCCATGCCGCGCCTGCGCTGGCCGGAGGGGTGACCGCTGGCACACTGATCGAGAACACCGCCGTTGCCAGCTTCGATGAAGCCGGAACGCAGCGGTCCATCAATTCGAACACCGTCACCGTGCGCGTCGATGAATTGCTCGATGTGACCGTGACCTCGCTCGATCCCGGCCCGGTCAACGCCCGTGCAGGCGATGCCGTGCTGACCTTCGAAGTCACCAATCAGGGCAACGGGCCCGAAGCCTTCCGTCTCACGGCTGAAACCGCTGTGGCAGGCAATGATTTCGACGTGACGCTTCGCGCCATGGCCATCGATAGCAACGGCAACGGCACCTATGATGAAGGCGTCGACCAGATCCTTGCCAGCCCGCAAACAACCCCGGTGCTGGCGCCCGATGCGCGTCTTACCGTGTTTGCGCTGGTCACCGTGCCGCAAGGCGTGGCCGATGGCGATACCAGCAATGTCCAGCTGACCGCTGCCGCTGCTACCGGCAATGGTGCGCCCGGCACCACCTTTGCCGGTCAGGGCGTGGATGGCGGCGATGCGGTGGTCGGCACGACCGGCGCGCTGGCTTCGGCACGCGGCAGCCTGATCGGCGCGGTTGCAGGCGTTGCTCTCGTCAAGTCTGTTACCCTGCGCGATCCCTTCGGCGGCACCAGCGCCGTGCCCGGGGCCACCGCAAGCTTCCGCATCGAAGCCCGCGTCAGCGGCACCGGCGCGATCAGCAACCTTGCCGTCACCGACGCGATCCCGTCCGGCACGACCTATGTCGCAGGCTCGCTGGCGCTGGACAGCACGACACTCACCGATGCCGCCGATGCCGATGCCGGGACTGCCTCGCAGGCCGCAGGCGTCGCTGTGACGCTCGGCTCGGTCGCGGCCGGGACCACCCGGACCGTGACCTTCGACGTGACCATCGACCGCTAAGCAACCGCCACGATCTCCACCATCAACCGAACTTCCAAGGGCCGCACCATGAAGACCATCTCCAAGCTCGCTCTCGCCTGCGCTGCCATCGCCAGCCTTGCCCTGCCCGTGCTTCCGGCCGCTGCGCAGGGCGCGCCCGGGCCGATCACGCTCAATGGCGATGTGAAGGCGGTCAAGACCGTCACCGATGCCGATGGCAAGGAGCGCACCGAACTGGTCGATCCGACCACCATCATCCCCGGCGATCGCCTGCTGTTCGGCACGGATTATGCCAACACCGGCACCGAGGCCGTGACCAATTTCGTCGTCACCAACCCGCTGCCCGGCGCTGTCCGGCTGGCGCCCGATGCCGATCCGGCGCTGGAGGTATCGGTTGACGGCGGCAAGACCTGGGGGCTGCTCAGCGCCCTCACCCTCACCAATTCCGACGGGACCCCGCGTCCCGCCACCCATGCGGATGTGACCCACGTCCGCTGGGTGCTGGCGAGCATCGCGCCCGGCGACAAGGGCAGGCTCACCTATCCAGCCATCATCCGCTGAAACGCGGGCGATAACCGCCAAGCCTCGCGGGCGGGACCATTGACGCGGGGCAGACACTCGGGACCAAAACCATGAAGACCACCAAGCAGCTGCTGGGTGCGGTGAGCGCGATTGCGCTCGTCGCGATGTCCAGCACCCCTGCTCTGGCCGCAGGGACCAGCGCAGGTACGACCATCACCAACACCGTCACCGTCAACTACAATGTCGGCGGCGTGGCACAGAACACCCAGAGCGCAACCGACGAATTCACCGTCGACCAGCGCGTCAACGTGACTGTGACGGCCATCACCACGCCTGTTTCGGTATCGCCGAACCAGACCAACCGCGTGCTCGCCTTCGATGTGGCCAACCTTTCGAACAGCACCGTCGACTTCGCGCTGACCACCGCGCTGGCGGGCGGCAATGCTTCGAACATCAGCAACATCCGCATCTATCGCGATCTCGATGGTGACCGGGAGCTGGATTCCAACGAACTGACCGCCGGCCCGATCACCTACCTCGATGAAGTCGCGGAAGATGAAACTGTCGCGGTGCTGGTCGTCTCCGACATCAGCATCAACGCGGTGAACGGCAACACCTTCGACGTGAACCTGACCGCCGCCTCGCACGCTGCGGGCACCGCCGGTTCGCTTGGCGCAGTGCTTGCGGGCACCGCTGGCGGCGACACCGCCGGCATCGACACCGTGCTGTTCGACGGCGCGGGCATTGCCGATAGCGCCAATGATGGCCGCTTCTCGGCGCAGGGCCGCTACACCGTGGCAGGCGCGGTTCTGACCGTCGCCAAGTCGAGCCGCGTGGTCAGCGATCCGGTCAACCTCACCAACAACCCGAAGGCCATCCCCGGCGCGACGGTCGAATATTGCATCACCGTGGCAAACGCCGCCGGTGCTGCCACCGCGACCGACGTCAACCTGGTCGACGATCTGCCCGATGATGTGACCTTCGCGTCCGCCTTCGGCATCTTCGTCAATGGCGATGCGACCTGCTCGGCCAATAGCGGCACCACGGGCGGCAATTTTGCTGCCGGCGCCGGCGCTGGCGGGCGTGACCGCGTCAGCGGCGCGCTGAGCGATGTGGCAGCGGGCCAGACGCGCTCGCTCTACTTCCAGGTCGTGATCAACTAAGCCTGATCCGGACTTAGGTCTTGCGTGTTTTCCCCTCCTTGCGCCGTCTGAAAGCGGCACTGGTGCTTGCGCTCGTGCCCTTCGGGCTGGCGCAGGGAGGGGTTCACGCCCAATCAACTGGCAATGCGACCGTCCGCACCGTCACCAACATCGCCGAGGCGAGTTGGGACGAGGACGGCGCACGCCAGCGGATTTCCAGCAATATCGTTCGTTTTGATGTGACCGCGCAAGCCGCGCCTGCCCCCACCATCCGGGTCTATCGCCGGGTTGCGGGCTCTGCGCCGGGCGCCGAGCTCGTCTACCGCGCTCCGCAATGCAATGCCCTTGCAGCTCCCGCACAGCAGCTGCGCGCCAATGCCACCGCGAGCACCACCCCGAGCGGGCCAGCCATCAGCACCGCCCGCACCGCCACCGTCGAGCCGACCGACAAGCTGCGCGGCGGTGAACCGCTGTTCTTCGAAATCACCGCTGCCAGCGCCAACCGCGATCCCAACGCGATCGATATCCTCACCGTGGTGCTCACCACCATGGAGGGCGACCGCGAGACCATGACGGTCTTCGAAACCGAGGCCAACAGCGGCGTGTTTGCCGGCGTTGTCGATACGCTGCGCATCCCCCCGGCGCTGGTGCAGGAAGACTGCCGCCTCAGCGTTGGCGCCGACAGCCGCATCACGGTTGCCGCGATGCGCCCCGGTTCCGATGCGATGCTCATTTCTGCCGATGTCAGCGTGCTGGTCGATCCCTTCGGCGTGGTCTTCGACAGCGAAACCGGCGCGCCCGTGAATGGCGCGCGCGTCAGCCTGGTCAATGCCGATACCGGGGCGCCTGCCACGGTGTTCGCGCCTGACGGCATCACCGCCTGGCCTTCCAGCGTGATCAGCGGCCAGACGATCACCGATGGCGCGGGCCGCGCCTTCGCGATGGGTGCTGGCGAATTCTGGTTCCCGCTGACCACCCAAGGCCGCTTCCGCCTGACGGTCGAGCCGCCCGCCCCTTACACCGCGCCATCTGCTGCCCCGCGCGAGGCGCTGGCCCGGGTGACACGCCCGAACGGCCAGCCTTACGTCATCCGCGAAGGTTCCTTCGGGGATATCTTCGTGCTCGACAATCCGACGCCCTTCGAAGTCGATCTGCCGGTTGATCGTCCGGCGGCGGACCTCGGCCTTGTCAAAACCGCATCGCGCACCCGCGTGCAGCCGGGCGATGTGGTGTTCTACACCCTCACCATCACCAACACCGATGCCGCGCGCGTGCGCCGGAGCGTGACGATCACCGACACGCCCTCGCGCTGGCTGCGGCTGCGCCCCGATAGCGTGCGCATCAACGGCGCTGCGGCTCCGCAGGCCGTGGCCATCGCGCCCGATGGCCGCACCCTGACCGTCAATCTGGGCGATCTGGCCGCAGGAACCGCCGCGCGCGTGACCTATGCCATGACCGTGCGCCCCGATGCTCCACCGGGCCGTGCGGTCAATGCCGCGCTGGCCCGCGATGCGCTGGGCCGCGAAGTGCGCGCCGATGCCGCCATCGACATCGCGCGTGACGGGATCGCCGACCGCATGACCATCATCGGCCGCATCACCGCAGGCCGCTGCACCCTGCCCGATGCCGAGCGCCGCGGCATTCCCGGTGTGCGCGTGATGCTGGAAGACGGCAGCTTTGCCATCACCGATGCCGATGGCCGCTATCACTTCGAAGGCGTGGTGCCGGGCACCCACGTGGTGCAGGTCGCGCCGATGACCCTGCCCGAAGGCGGCCGCTTCGTCGATTGCACGCGTTCCACCCGCAGCGCCGGCAGCGCGATCTCGCGCTTTGCCACAGGGCAAGGCGGGAGCCTGGTGGTGGCCGATTTCCACGCCGAACTGCCGCAGGGCGCGCTTGTGCCGGCACCTGCTGCTGTGGCCGAAGCCCCCGCTGATGCAGCCGCAACCAAGACAGCTGCGTCTGCCGCCACGGATTACATGGCGCTGGGCGATGGCGAGGACGGTTTCCTCGCCCCCGCCCCCGATGCCAACCCCCGCGCGCCCGCCATCAAGGTCGCCGTGCGTCACCGCCGCGGCCAGACCGTGGTGCTGCTGGTTGATGGCAAGCCGGTCGAGCCGCTCGCCTTTGAAGGCACGCAGACCGCGGAAAAGGGCAAGTGGGCCGTCAGCCAGTGGCGCGGCGTGCCGCTGCTGACCGACAAGACCGTGCTCGAAGCACGCATCGTCAATTCCTTTGGCGAGGTTTCCAAGACCTTCACCCGCGAAGTGTTCTTCACCCGCGCACCGGCGAAGGTGGAATTCCTGCGCGATTCCTCGAACCTCATTGCCGATGGCCGCACCCGCCCGGTGGTGGCCATCCGCGTCCTTGATCGTAACAATCGCCCCTTGCGCGAAGGCATTTCGGGCAGCTTCACGCTGAACGCGCCCTATCAGAGCGCCGAGCAGATCGACCGGCAGCAACTGAACCAGCTCACCGGCACCACCCCGATGGCGGCGCGCTGGGTGGTCGAAGGCACCGAAGGCATTGCGAAGATCGAACTGGCCCCCACCATGGTCAGCGGGTCGCTGCGGCTTGGATTTACCTTTGACGATGGCGAAATCACCCGCCGTCAGGAACTTGAAGGCTGGATCGAGCCGGGCGAAGTCGAATGGACGGTGATCGCCCTTGCCGAAGGCACCGTGGGCGCGCGTTCGGTGGCGGACAACATGGAACGGGCTGGCCGGTTCGACAGCGATCTTGGGGAAGATGCGCGCATCGCGCTTTATGCCAAGGGCCGGGTGCTGGGGAAGTATCTGCTCACCCTCGCCTATGACAGCGCCAAGCAGCGCGATGACCAGCGCGTGCTCGGCGCGATCGATCCCAATGCCTATTACACCGTGTTCGGTGATGGCTCGGCCCGCCAGTTCGATGCCGCCAGCCGCGAAAAGCTGTATGTGCGCATCGAAACCGCCAGCTTCTATGCACTTTACGGCGATTTCCAGACCGCCTTCAACCAGACGCGCCTTGCCGCATACAATCGCACCGCCACCGGGGTGATGGGGGAAGCGCGGCTTGGCGGGATCAAGGCACAGGGCTTTGCCGCGCAGATTTCAAGCCGCTTCCGGCGTCAGGAAATCCAGGGTCAGGGCATCACCGGCCCCTACAGCCTGTCGAGCCGCCGTATCCTTGCCAACTCGGAACGCGTGACGCTGGAAGTGCGCGACCGGTTCCGCCCTGAACAGATCGTCTCGGCCCGCACGCTGACGCGCTTTACCGATTACGAGCTTGATCTGCTGGCCGGCACGATCCGCTTCAAGGCCCCTGTCCTCAGCCGCGATGAAAACCTCAACCCGCAGTTCATCGTGATCGAATTCGAAAGCGATGGCGCGGGCGAGGCCGAATGGAACGCCGGCGCGCGGGCTGACTGGACGAGCGAGGATGGCCGTATCCGTATCGGTGCCAGCGCGCTCAGCGATGCAGGCCTCGAAGGCGCACGCGGCACCGCGCAGCGCACCGATATCGGCGCACTCGATCTGCTTGCCCGCGTCGGCGAGAACACCGAAGTGCGCGCCGAAATCGCCATGAGCCAGCGCCAGGGCGACCGTGCGCAGGGCTGGCTTGCCGAAGTGCAGCACCAGACCGGCGATGTCGATCTGATCGCCTATGCCCGCCAGATCGATGCCGATTACGGGATCGGCCAGCAGAACGCGGTCGAGCGGGGCCGCCGCAAGGTCGGCGTGGACGGGCGCGTGCTGATCACCGAAGAACTCAGCTTCACCGGCAGCGTGTGGCAGGACGAAAGCCTGATCGATGCCGCCCGCCGCCGCGCTGCGCAGGGGCAGCTCGCGCTGACCCGTCAGAGCACCAACCTGCGCCTTGGGCTGGTCCACTTCAATGATCGCCTTGCCGATGGCAGCAACGCGGCCTCGACCGTGCTGGAAGCAGGCGCGACCCAGCGGTTGTTCGATAACAAGCTGGAGCTTTCCGCAGGCACCGCCGTGGCGCTGGACAAGGCGGAAAGCCTTGATCTGCCGGCCCGCCACCGCTTGGGCGCGCGTTATGCGATCACACAGGATGTGCGGCTGGTGGGCACCTATGAAATCGCCAAGGGTGACCGGATCAATGCGCGCAGCCTGCGCGGCGGGATCGAAGTTGCGCCCTGGCAGGGCGGACAGGTGACCACGACGCTGGGGCAGGAAAGCATCGGTGAAAATGGTACCCGCAGCTTCGCCGCCTTCGGCCTGTCGCAGACCCTGCAGGTGAGCCCCACCCTCACCCTCGACGCGACGCTCGACGGCAACCGCACGCTCGGCGGCACGCCTGCCACAGGCGATCTCGTCAATCCGGCCCAGCCGCCAGCCAGCGGCGGCCAGATCACCGGCGGACTGCTGTTCGAAGATTTCACCGCCGCCACCTTTGGTGCTGCCTGGCGCAAGGACCGCTGGAGCATCACTGCCCGCGGCGAAGTGCGCGATGGCGAGACGGCTGACCGCAAGGGCGCGCTGCTCGGCGCGATCCGCCAGCTGGGCGAAGGCAGCCTGGTCGGTTCGGGCGTGACCTGGACCCAGGCCGAAGCGATCGGCGGGGCCAAGGCGGAGATCCTCGATGCCTCGATCGCCTTTTCGCACCGTCCTGCGCATTCACCTCTCGCGATGCTGGGACGGGTCGAATATCGCAGCGACCGCATCACCGGCGGGGTGGCAGGGGAGATCGGCGGCGCTGGCGGGGCAGGCCGCACCGCGCTGACGGTGGATGGCAACGCCACCTCGCGGCGGCTCGTCGGCAGCCTTTCGGCCAACCTCAGCCCGCGCGGGCACGATGATGCTGGCGCAGAAACCCGCCGCGACGAATTCGTCCTGTTCGTGGGTGCGCGCCACAACCTCGATCAGTTCGAAGGCAGCGAGTTCACCGGCACCGCCGTGCTGGTCGGCGGCGATGCCCGCATCGGCATTGGCGAGCGGATCGAGATCGGTGCCAGCACCACGGTGCGCAGCAGCCTCGAAGATGAAGTGACCAGCTTTGCCTATGGCCCGACGCTTGGAATCGTGCCGGTCAAGGGGATGCTGCTTACGGTTGGCTACAATATCGAAGGCTTCCGCGACGGCGATTTCGGCCCGGCGCGCAACACCCAGAAGGGCGCCTTTGCGGCAGTGCGGATGAAGTTCGATGCCTCAAGCCTCGGCTTCCTCGGGCTGGGCCGCTGAACATGATTGCGCACGGCGACAGGCGGTTTGCTAACCGTGTGTTTACCATGATTTCCTATCCGATAGGGATGATTACGAGGTCGCCCTTCCCGCGCCGCTGGCTGGCGCTGCTGCTGCTGGCGTGCGCAATGCTGTGGAGCCCGGCCGCACAGGCGCAGAACTGCGCGCAGGCCACCACCCAGGGCACCGCTCCTGCCAGCTGGCAGACCTATTGCTGGCTCAACCTTGCCAATTACAACGATACCACCGCGCGCAGCGCATCGGGCCAGAACATGAGCTTTACTCTGCCCGATGGCTCGACCCTGACCTTCAATGCGCGGGTTACCGGCACCAACCCGGCCTATAATGCCGTCACTTCGCCATCCTGGAGCGGATCGGCGGTCGGCAACAGCGCCTTCATCGGCATACCGGGGCGGCCCGTGCTCTACTCCGCACAGGCAGGGACCAGCACCATCGCCATCACCAACATCTCCATCGCGCCCCCGGCAGGCGGCGGCGTGACGGTCTATTCCTTTGTCGTTGCCGATGCGGAATCGAGCAATGACGGCGAAGCGATCCGCGTCACGACCAATGGCGGCGGCTGGCAGTTGTTCGATTCCGTACCGCCGACTTCGGGCTCGACCATGCCGCCGATCAGCGGGGTGGGCAGCAGCAATGTCACCATCACCGGCGCGCCGGGCACGGTTGGCGCCTATATTCTTGGCAGCAACAGCCCGACCAGCGTGACCATCCAGACCCAATCGGGCGGCCTGCAAGGGGTGATGATCGCCATCCGCTTTGCCACGATCCGGCTCCAGACCCAGTTCCTTGGCACGCGCGTGAACAGCGCCGATCAGCTCAGCTACCAGATCGCCTCGACCGCCACCGGCAGCGCGATCAGCAGCGGCACCACGACCGGCACAGGCGCAGGGCCCTTCACCACTGCACCGCTCAGCATGTCGGCCGGTATCCCGATCACGCTGCGCCTTGCGATGGCCAGCGGGAGCGCAAGCGCCACCACCGCCTACACCGCCAATCTCACCTGCGTGAACACGGCAGGCACCACCCGCGCCAGCCTGCCCAACAACCTTTCAGCGACCACCGCCAATATCGGCCAGCTTGAATTCGGGGAATTTCTGGTCTGCACCTTTCAGGCTGGCGCCCAGCCCCGGCTGCGGGTGCGCAAGGCATTGAGCACCGCGCGGCGCTTTACCGGGGATCAGTTTACCGTGCGGATCATGGATGGGGCGAGTGTCGTCGCCTCATCGACCACGGCGGGCAGCAGCAGCACGATCAATACCGGCACGGGTGACACAGGGCTGGTGCAGGTCATCAACCAGCTGGCCTATACTGTCGACGAAATCGCTGCGGGGACCGGCAATCTCGGCAATTACACCGCCACCATGGCCTGCACCAACGCGACCAGCGGTTCGACGACGGCGCTGCCAACCGCAGTGGGCGGAACGATCAGCCTGCGACCCGGCGATGCGATCACCTGCACCATCACCAATGCCCGCCGCAATGCCGCACTGCTGGTGATCAGCAAGACCAGCACGGTCATTTCCGATCCGGTCAATGGCACCACCAACCCCAAGCTGATCCCGGGCGCGATTGTCGAATATGCGATCACGGTGCGCAATGTCGGCAATACGACGGTCGATTCCAGCTCGATCGTGATCCTTGATGTGATGCCTGCCGAAATGGCCTTCGCTACCGGCACGCCGGTGACCTTCACCAACGGCACGCCGACCAGCGGGCTCAACACCTTCAATGCGGGCACGATGGTGCGCTTCACTTCGGCTGCAGGCGGGGCGGCACCCTATACTTACACACCGGCCGGACCGTTCGATGCCAATGTGCGCGGCATCCGCATCAACCCCACAGGCACGATGGCCGCAGCCACCAGCGGGACAAGTCAGCCGAACTTCACGATCCGCTTCCGCGCGCGGGTGCAATAAGGCGGCGCTTAGCCTGCCCAGCTTTCACCCAGCGCATCGGCCACCACGGCAGCGCGCAAGGCGGCAATCCCCATGCCCTTCTCGCTGCTGGTGAGGTGAATTTCGGGGTGTGCGGCGACGTGCTTTTTCGCCTCGGCGGCGGTCGCTTCTGCGACCTTGGCCAGATCGCTCGCCTTGATCTTGTCGGTCTTGGTGAGGACGATCCGGTATCCGACCGCAGCCTGATCGAGCATCGTCATCATTGTCCGGTCAACGTCCTTGATGCCGTGGCGGCTATCGACCAGCACCAGCGTGCGCGACAGGACCTGCCGCCCGCGCAGGTAAGAATTGACCAGCGCCTTCCACTTTTCGACCACCTTCACCGGCGCTTTGGCAAAGCCATAGCCGGGCATATCGACCAGCCGGAACAGCGGCAGCGCGCCTTCATCCTCAGGGCGGCCCACATCGAAGAAGTTCAATTCCTGCGTGCGCCCCGGCGTCACCGATGCCCGCGCGATGGACTTGCGGCCTGTGAGCGCATTGAGCAGCGAGGACTTGCCCACATTCGAACGCCCGCAAAAGGCGATTTCCGGCACGACCGGATCGGGCAGGAATTGCAGCTGCGGGGCAGAACGCAGGAAATCGACCGGCCCCGAAAAGAGCCTCGATGCCGCTTCTTCGCGCTCGTGCTGTACGGTCTCGTCCATTGCGCGCGTCAGGTCTTTTTCGCTGCGGCCGCCGCATTGGCCGCCTTCAGTTGTGGATGCTTGGAATAGAGGTAGCTCTGCTGCGCCACGGTGAGGATGTTCGAGGTTACCCAGTACAGCAGCAGGCCTGCGGCAAAGGGCGCCATCACAAACATCAGGATCCACGGCATGATCGCAAACATCTGTTGCTGCACCGGGTCCATCGCGGACGGATTGAGGCGGAAGGTCAGCCACATGGTGATCCCCAGCAGCACGGCAAGCGGGCCGATGGCAAGGAAGCTCGCTTCCGGCACGGCAAAGGGCAGCAGGCCGAACAGGTTGAGGATATGCGCAGGATCGGGCGCGGACAGATCCTTGATCCACAAGATGAACGGCTCGTGCCGCATCTCGATGGCGAGGACCAGCACCTTGTAGAGCGCGAAGAACACCGGGATCTGGATCAGCATCGGCAGGCAGCCGGACAAGGGGTTCACCTTCTCGTCCTTGTAGAGCTTCATGATCTCCTGCTGCTGGCGCTGCTTGTCGTCCTTGAAGCGTTCCTGGATTTCCTTCATCCGCGGCTGCACCGCCTTCATCGCCGCCATCGAGGCAAAGCCCTTCTGCGCGACGGGGAACATCAGCCCGCGGATGATGACGGTGAGCAGGATGATCGCCACCCCGAAATTGCCGACCACGCCGTTGAGCGAGCGCAGCAGCCACAGGATCGGCTTTTCAAAGATCTCGAACCAGCCCCAGCTGATCGCCTTGCCGAAATAGGTGATCCCGCCATCTTCGTAGGTATCAAGGATCTGGCTGTCCTTGGCGCCCGCATAAAGGCGGGTTTCCTGCGTCACGGTGCCGCCCGCCGGCACGGTAACAGCGCCATGAAGCAGATCGGTGCGGAACAGTTTGCTGCCAAGGCTGCGGAAGCCTGCATCGTCAACCTTGACGTTGCCTTTGCCATCCCCCGGAACCAGCGCGGCGAGCCAGTACTGATCGGTAAAGCCCAGCCAATCGGGTGCGCCTGCCGGGCTTTCACCGCCCAGTTCGGCCAGCTCGTCATAGGAATGCGGGTCCCACAGCGTCCCGCCGAACACGCCGACGGGGCCGGAGTGCGACACGAACTGATCGATCGTGGCATTGGTGCTGGTGCGCTTGATCAGCGCGAAGGGCTGCACCACCGCAGGGGCAGCGCCAGCGGTCACGCTTTGGGTGGCGGTGATCATGTAATTGGCATCGACCGCAAAGCGGATGCGATAGGTCACGCCAGAGGCATCGGTGCGGGTGAGGGTCACCGGCGTGGTCGGCGTCAGCTTGGTGGCATCTGCCTGCCACAGCAGGTTCGAAGCCTGGCGCTGGCCGCCTGCGACAAAGCCGAATTCCGCAAAATACTGCCCCGGCGTGCCTTCAGGCGCGAACAGGCGGACAGGGCCTGAGTCCTTCTTCACCGTCTCGCGGTAATCCTTGAGCTCGATATCGTCGATCCGCGCGCCGACAAGGTTGATCGATCCGGACAGGCGCGGGGTATCGATCGCCACGCGGTTGCCGCCGCCAAGTGCGGCCTTCAGGTCAACCTTGCGCGTCGCAGCCTCAGCGCCAAGATTGCCTGCACCGCCCGCCGCAGCAATCGGAGCGGCAGCCGGGCCTTCGCCCTTGGCCGCAGCCGTCGCAGCTGCCTGTGCGGCAGGTGCCGGCTCGGGGTAGAAATACCGCATGCCCACGTCCCACCCGAGAATGAGCAAGCCGGAAAGTACGACGGCGAGCAGAAGATTGCGATTGTCCAAGTTCAAGCCCCGAGCGAATGCGACATTTGGTGTATTATGGGGTTAAGGCGGTCCGGTTACCAGTCCCCCGGATGATGGCCCTAGGGAACGGGATCGTGCCCGCACCCACCCCAAGGCTGGCAGCGCATTAGCCGCTTCGCTGCCATCCATCCACCCTTAAGCGCGCCGTATTTGCCGATCGCCTCGATCGCATACTGGCTGCACGAAGGCGAAAAGCGGCACGAGGGCGGCAGGATACGCGAAGGGCCAAGCTGCCAGCCGCGCGCGATGAGGATGAGGAGTTGCTTCATTTGCGGCGATTGCCCTTTCGGGGGCGACGCCCGCCTGCCGGATCGCCGCGCCCTTCGCGGGCACGCTCCAGCGCCTTGGCGAGTTCATCGGCCATCAGGTGGAAGTCGCGCTCGATCCCGCCAGCGCGGCCGATCAGCACGTGATCATGGTCGGCCAGGCCCTGCACCGGAAGCGCGGCCCGCAACAGCTCGCGCAAGCGCCGCTTCATGCGGTTGCGCACCACCGCGTTGCCGATCTTCTTGGTGACGGTAATCCCGAACCGGATGCCCTGCCCGTCATTCGGGCGGGTCAGCAGCACGAATCCAGCGCGGGCATTGCGGGTGCCGCTGTTCGCCGCCAGAAAATCGGCGCGCTTGGTGAGCGTCTTCACAGGGATCGTGGCGCTTGCCGCCTGAGTCATGTGTTTACGCCCTCAAACGCCGGGCGGCGGACATCCGTCCGCCTTGGCTTCGGCCTTCCGGCCGGCGCGTGGTCACGCTTGCCAGCCGCTGGCGCGGTGCGATTCGTTCTATCCATCAGAGCCGGAAACGCAAACGGGCTCCCAAAGGGAGCCCGCAAGGGCGACTGCCCGCCGCAGCTTATGCTGCGAAAGCCAAGCAGGCCGGATGGCCTGCGCCCGGCGCCTGAGGGCGCCAGAAAATTACGCGCAGAGCTTCTTGCGGCCGCGGGCACGGCGGGCACGCAGCACCTTGCGGCCACCGGTGGTCGCCTTGCGGGCAAAGAAACCGTGACGACGGGCGCGCACGAGATTGCTGGGCTGGAAGGTACGCTTCATATCATCCTCGAAAAGCTGACCGGCACATTCTCAAGGCGAGGCAGGCCGGGGCCGCACACGTGCGGACCGCAAAACAGACCGGGGCCGTTATGGGAAAGCCGCCGCTGAGTCAAGCAGACCAAGCGGAGCGGTCGCATAAGCGAGGCGAGGTGCGACAGCAGCCACAGGCCGTTCAGCCTGCACCAATGCCGCCAGCCGCCCCGACATCGCCTGTGCCGAGCGCGCCAGCGCCGCACGCAGCGCGCTGTCGACCTTGACCACCGGCGCAGCGGGCATGCTGCGCGATGCCGGAGCGATCCAGCGCGCCATTTCGGCCCCCTCCAGCCACAGCGCACCGGCATGCGGCACGGAATTGGTCATGGCATAGAACGCGCGGGCATCCTCGGGGCTCATTCCCATTTCGGCGTAGTAATCCAGATAAAGCCGGTTTTCAGGTGCATCGGGGGCGAAATCGGCAGGCTCGCGCCCGGCCTCATCGCGCCATGAATGCACCGCGAACAGCGCGCCGGGCTCAACCGTGCGGCGCGTGCCTGCCAGAAACAGCTCGACCGCGCCCGAGCGTGCCGAGCCGCCCGCCGGGACATGGGTGGCAAGGCCCGCGGCCCGGATCGCACGGCCAAGGCGCAGGTTGGCCAGATCATGGCTGGTCCCCGGCGCATCGACGAATTCAATCACTTCCAGATCGGGAAAGCTCGCCAGCATCGCCGCGAAGGCCTGCGGACTGGCCGCATCGGTGGGCGCAACCAGTGCGGCGCGGCTTGCGTCGATCACGCGGAACGGGCCGAAGGCGGCAATCCCGGCAGCGCCAGAAGGCACACGCTTGGCTGCGCCGATAAAGCGCACCGGTTGCGGTTCAATCACGGTTTCGGTGATGGTGACGCCGCCCGCCGCACGGGTGGTGGTGGTGCTGGTGGTGGGCGCTTCGAACGCCGCCGGGGCGATAGCGCCAGGGCCCTCCTCGACGCGCACCCACCGGCCTGTGGCCGGGTCCCATTCCTCGACCCAGCTGACCTTGGTCACCACCCGCGCACTGTGCTGCGCGAATGCAGCAGTGCCGGGAAGCACCAGTGCCAAAACGGCAAGGAACAGGGCGAGCACGCGGTTCATGGCCGCAGGTTTCACCCACCGCCCCTTCCGAATTCGCCAAGATTTATGCTTTAAAAAAGCCTTAGCATTCGCCCTGAGGCGGCGCGGCCGGGGCGATTAACCCTATTTGCTCGACAAGCCTTTCGAATGACTGCACAATCCGCAGCCTTGGGGCGGGCAAGGGGGCAGGCAGATGGTCGCGCTGGTGAGGACGGTTGCCTACCTCGGGCTGGAGGCCCGGGCGGTGGAGGTGCAGTGCCATGTCGGCCCCGGCCTGCCGCGTTTCAATCTTGTCGGCCTGCCTGACAAGGCGGTGAGCGAAAGCCGCGAACGGGTGCAGGCCGCGCTGGCGGCGATGGGCCTTGCGCTGCCGCCCAAGCGCATCACCGTCAACCTGTCGCCCGCCGATCTGCCCAAGGACGGATCACATTACGATCTGCCGATCGCGCTGGCGCTGCTGGCGGCGATGGGCGTGACCGATGCCGAACAGCTGGGCGATTGGATCGCGGTGGGGGAACTGGCGCTGGATGGCCGCGTGGTCGCCAGCCCCGGCGTGCTGATCGCCGCGCTTCATGCCAGCGAAGTTGGCAGCGGCCTGATCTGCCCCGAGGCCCAAGGCCCCGAGGCCCGTTGGGCCAGCGGCGTGCCGGTGCTTGCCCCGCGCGATCTGACCAGCCTGCTGGGCCATCTCAAGGGCACGCTGGTCTTGCCCGAGCCCCCTCGCGGCGCGGTGACAGAAGTCCCAACGGGCAATGATCTGAAGCAGGTCAAGGGGCAGGAAACCGCCAAGCGCGCGCTCGAAATTGCGGCTGCCGGCGGGCACAACCTGCTGATGGCGGGGCCGCCCGGATCGGGCAAGAGCCTGCTCGCATCCTGCCTCCCCGGCATCCTCCCCCCGCTCGCCCCTGCCGAGGCGCTGGAGGTTTCGATGGTGCAATCGGTGGCGGGGATGCTGGAGGCAGGACGGATCAGCCGCGCCCGCCCATTTCGCGCACCGCACCATTCGGCCAGCATGGCCGCGCTCACCGGCGGCGGGCTGAAGGTGCGGCCCGGAGAGGTCAGTCTGGCGCATCTGGGGGTGCTGTTTCTCGACGAATTGCCCGAATTCCAGCGCCCGGTGCTCGATTCGCTGCGCCAGCCGCTGGAAACCGGCACCGTCGATGTCGCCCGTGCCAATGCCCATGTGACCTTCCCGGCGCGGGTGCAGCTGGTGGCGGCGATGAACCCGTGCCGCTGCGGCTATGCCGGCCATCCGGCGAGGAACTGTAACAAGTATCCGCGCTGCATTGGCGATTATCAGGCGCGATTGTCCGGGCCCTTGCTCGACCGCATAGACCTGCACGTTCATGTCGCCGCCGTCAGCGCATTGGACATGACCCTGCCCCCGCCCGCCGAGGGCAGTGCCGAAGTTGCGCTGCGTGTCGCGGCTGCGCGGGCACAGGCAACCGCGCGCGGTGTGCGCTCGAACGCGGAACTGGATGGCGAGCGGCTCGATCAATATGCGAGCCCCGACGAGGCAGGCCGCAAGCTGTTGCTGCAAGCCGCCGAAAAGCTACGGCTTTCCGCACGCGGCTATACCAGGATGCTCAGGGTCTCGCGCACAATTGCCGATCTTGCCGGGGCACAAACGGTGGGCCGGGCGCACATCGCAGAAGCCCTGTCCTATCGGATGATGACCGGCTAAGGGCACAGGCCAAGGCCGCGCATCCCCTCCCCACCCGCCCGGCCTGACAAAGGCACAGCGGCGATTCTTCACGATCCTTCAGCATTGCCGATCAACGAGCCGCGCGGGTTCGCCGCGCTGGCTGCCCTGTGGCACGACGCCTCGCGGCGGCGCAAGCTGGCGAGCCTTGGCATCGCGCTTGCGCTTGAAGGGCTGATCCTGCTCGTGCTGCTGACGCTGGGCGCGAGCCTTGCGGGCGATCCGGAGGCACGGGAAAAGGTGACCACCTTCAAGGCGCAAAGCGTCGCTGAAGCCCCCGCGCCCCAGCCGGAGCAAAACGAAGAAAGCCCCGAGGATAGCCCCCAGCCCGATCAGCCTGTGACAACGCCGGTTGCGCCGATGCGCCCCTCGCCGCTGGCCCTGAACCCGCAGCCCGCTCTGCCCCAGCCGCCTCAGCCCCCGCAGCCGGAGCCGGAGCCGGAGCCCAGCCCGACCGCTGCGCCCGCGCGCCCCAAATCGACCATCGGCGCGCGCATCCGGCCCAATTCGGGCTATGGCCCCGTCGATACCGGCAATCCGCGCACTGTCGGCGATAGCGAGATGGTCGGCACCATGCCCAATGGCGAACCGCTTTACCGCGCCCGCTGGTATCGCGAACCGACCGAGCAGGAGCTCCTCGGCTACCTCTCGACCGCCACTGGCCCGGGATATGCGCTGATCGCGTGCCGTGTGGTGCAGGGCTACTATGTCGAAGATTGCCAGTTCATCTCCGAAGGGCCGCAAGGATCGCAGATCGGCCGCGCCGTGCTGGCTGCGGCATGGCAATTCCGGGTGCGGCCTGCGCGCGTGGGCGGGCGCGAGCAGTTCGGAACATGGGTCCGGATCAGGATCGATTACACCGAACGGCGCGAGCGGCGTTAACCGCTCAGGTGGTCGCGCACCACTGCGATGAAATCCGCCCCCCAGGTCTCCAGCTTTTTCGCCCCGACACCCGGAATCCGGCCCAGTTCGCCAAGCGTTTCGGGACATTGCAGCGCCATGTCGCGCAGCACCGAATCATGGAAGATGACATAGGCGGGCAGGCCGTGTTCACTTGCCAGCGCCTTGCGCCTCGCTCGCAGCGCCTCGAACAGCGGATTGCCGACCGGGTTGGGCGCATCACCCGACCCGCCGGCGCGTCTGCGATCGCTGCGGCTTCGGCGCTGGCGCAGCGGCGGCTCGGCGATGGTCACCCCGGCCTCGCCCTTCAGCACGGCCCGCGCCTCGGGACCGAGGGCAAGGCCGCCATGTTCGGTCGCACTCAGCATCCCGCGCGCCACCAGTGCCCGCGCCAGCGGGCGCAGCAGGGGAGCCTCTGACGCGCCGACAATGCCGAACACCGACAGCTTGTCATGCGCACGCGATTCGATGCGCTCGTCGCTCTGGCCGGTCAGCACCTTCTCGACATGGCCGATCCCGAAGCTCTGCCCGGTGCGGTAGACCGCCGAAAGGAGCTTGCGGGCCAGCTCGCTGGCCTCGATCACCTTGGGCGGCTCAAGGCAGTTGTCGCAATTGCCGCAAAGGTCGGCGGGGTGCTCACCGAAATGGCGCAGCAGGATTGCGCGGCGGCAAGTGGGTGCTTCGACCAGCGCGGCGAGCGCATTGAGGCGGGCATTTTCGGCCGGCAGGCGTTCCGGCTCGACCTCGCCCAGCCATTGCCGCGCCCGGGCAAAATCGGAAACGCCCCAGAACAGATGCGCCTCGGACGGGTCACCATCACGGCCTGCGCGGCCGGTTTCCTGATAATAGGCCTCGATCGATTTCGGCAGGCCGGCATGGATCACGAAGCGCACATCGGGCTTGTCGATGCCCATGCCAAAGGCGATCGTGGCGACCATCACCATGCTTTCCGAGGCGACAAACTCGGCCTGCACCTGCGCGCGGCGGCCCGGCTCCAGCCCTGCGTGGTAAAACCCGGCCTCGCGGCCTGCGCGGGTGATCGCAGCGGCGAGGTCTTCGGCCTGCTTGCGGCTCGGCGCATAGACGATCCCTGCCCCCTCCAGCCGCTGTAGCAATTCGGTGATCTGGCGCGGGCCATTGTCACGCGGGGTAATGGCGTAGCGGATATTGGGCCGGTCGAACCCGGCGACGATCAGGCCATCGTCCGGGATGCCGAGTTGGCGCAGGATATCGAGCCGCGTTGCCTGATCGGCTGTCGCGGTCAGTGCAAGGCGCGGGACATCGGGAAAGCGGTCCAGCACCGGGCGCAGCATCCGGTAATCGGGGCGGAAATCGTGGCCCCATTCGGACACGCAATGCGCCTCGTCGATGGCGAACAGGGAAACCTCAGCGCGTTCGAGCAGGCTCTGGAAGCCCGGCGTCGAGGCGCGTTCGGGGGCCACATAAAGCAGATCGAGCGCGCCGCTGCGAAATGCTTCGGCAGTGGCGGCATTGTCGCTATCGGCTGAGGTCATGGAGGCGGCACGGATGCCCGCCGCCCGCGCTGAGCGGATCTGATCGTGCATCAGCGCGATGAGCGGGGAGATCACCACCGCCGTGCCTTGGCGGGCAAGCGCGGGAATCTGATAGCACAGGCTCTTTCCCGCGCCCGTCGGCATCAGGGCAAGCGTGTGAGCGCCCGCCATCACGCGGCCAATCACCCCCTCCTGCTGCCCGCGAAAGGCGGGATAGCCGAAGGTGCGCTGAAGGATTTCATGACATTCAGGGGGCAGGGCCGCGTGCATTGCCGGCGGCCCTAACCCATGGCAGGCGCAAAAGGCACCCGCCGCAGCGTCACTATCGACGGTTTACCGGAGAGACGCCTTTTTCGCGGCCAGATCGACCACATCGCCCTTGGCTAGATCGGCGCCGCGGGTCGCAAGGGTGCCATCGGCGCGCTTGCCAAGGTTTTCAGGGCGCACCAGCCACAGGTCCTGCGGCCCAAGAATCCGCCCGTCATGGGCGAGGATCGACACTGGCCCGATCGGCAGGCGATCCCGCTCGTCAACCAGCACCGGGTCTTCGACGACCCGTTCATTGCCATATTTCTGCCCCCACTGGCGCAGCGCCAGCATCGCAGGCAGCAGATCCATGCCCTTTTCGGTCAGGCGATATTCGATCTTGCGGCGGTCATCGGCGCAAGGTTCGCGCTTGAGGATACCGTGTTCGACGAGCTTGGCGAGGCGGTTGGACAGGATGTTGCGGGCGATGCCAAGTTCCGAAAGAAATTCCTCGAAGTGCTTGAGACCGTTGAAACTTGCCCGCAGGATCATGAAGGACCAGCGTTCCCCCATCACCTCAAGCGCCTGCGGCAGCCCGCATTCGATGAGCTCGCGCAGCGGTTCTCTCAAGTCACCCATTGGCCTGTTTCCCTTCCCCGTCCGGGGCTGTGTGTAACCGATTTTCGAGGTCACACAAAAAAATTTCAGTTTTCAGTTGCAACTCACAACCTAATGGCATAGGTAGCGAATAGCAACTGGTTTCGAATCGAAATGTTGCATTGCAAAATACGGTGACAGAGACCATGGGGCCCAGACCCCAAAAAACAAAAAGGCAAAGGATACCCCGATGACCAACACCTTCTTCTCCCTCCCCCGTGGCGGCAAGTTCGCGATCCTGGCTTCGGCGCTGATCTACACCGGCGCGACCTTCGGCGTTGCCACCAGCAGCGCCCCGCTCGAAGCGGCCGGCCCGGCCTATTACAGCGCGACCCTTTCGGCTCCGGCCAGCGAAACGCGCTTTGTGGCGGGCGGGGGTGCCTGGACCTCCGAAGGCAGCACCTGTGTTGCCGCCAAGGCGAGCGCGCGCCCCTTGCGCATCTGCCGCGGCCTGAACCGCAAGTCGGGCGAAATCGCTGATTTCAAGGTGCTGGGCCAGCCGATCCAGTCCGAAGAACTGGCCAAGTGCAACGCGTAAGCGCGGCCTGACACACTGTCCCTCTCTGCCCGGGCGTCCCCCTCTCCAACCGGGCAGAACTCCAAGAACCCCGGCGCGCCGTCCCCAAGGCGCGGCCGGGGTTTTTGATATTTCACGGACCCGCGCACCCGTCCATGCGGGCATCCTCGGTGCGGGTCTGGTGCCCTAGAGCAAGCCCGCCGCGATCAGCTGCGCTTCAAGGCTGGCGGGATCGGTGAACAGATGCGCGTCCCAGCCGCGCGCGCGGGCCGCCGCAATGTTGGCAGGATTATCATCGGTGAAGAACAGCGCATCGCCGCTGCGGCCGCTGCGCTGCTCGACGATCTCGTAGATCCGCACCTCGGGCTTGGCGACCTTCTCTGTGCCGGACACGATGATGTCTTCGAAGTGATCGAAGATCGGCTGGGTCGGACGGAACGCCGCCCAGAACTCGTCCCCGAAATTGGTCAGGCAGAACAGCGGCACACCCGCCGCTGCCAGCCGTTCAACCAGCGCGTGCGAGCCTTCGATGGGGCCGGGGATAGTCTCGTTGAAGCGCGTCGCATAGGCGCGGATGTGGGCTTCATATTGCGGGTAGAGCGCGATGCGTTCAGGCACCATGTCGGCCAGCGCGCGGCCGCGATCATGTTCGAAATGCCATTCTTCGGTCACGACATTGGCAAGGAACCAGCCGAGCTCCTCGCGGTCCGTGATCAGCTTTTCGAACAGGGTGGCAAGCTGCCAGTGGAACAGCACCCGCCCGACATCGAACACCGCCGCTTTGCGCATCACGCCCTCAAACACCCGAACCCCGAAAGCCTGCGGCCCGCGCTCCGGTGAGGAGGCGGGCCGCCGAATTCTCCAGCCGCCCATCGGGCAGCTGCGCCGAATTAGCCCTGACGAGCCTTGAAGCGACGATCGGTCTTGTTGATCACATAGGTGCGGCCGCGACGACGGATCACGCGGTTGTCGCGGTGACGGCCCTTCAGCGACTTGAGGCTGTTGACGATCTTCATGGCGTTTTTTCCAAAAGCAAAGCGCGCCGGATCGGCTCCGACGCGCGGAAATTGAAGCGTGCCGTTAGCGATGCTGGCGGCGCAGGTCAATGCGAGTCTGTCTTCAGCCCGCCTGCAGATCGCCCAATTTGCGCTCCCACGCCAGCGCATGGGCGATAATCGTGTCGAGATCGGCGTGCGCAGGATCCCAGCCAAGCGTCGCTTTCAGTCGCGAGGGATCGGAAATCAGCGAA
Source organism: Porphyrobacter sp. (assembly GCA_018991295.1). GTDB lineage: Bacteria > Pseudomonadota > Alphaproteobacteria > Sphingomonadales > Sphingomonadaceae > Erythrobacter. Next base: position 22,116 of record JAGKSZ010000047.1, read on the forward strand.
TCGGGATCGCCCGCACGGCGCCCCTGGATGCGGCGATCGAGCTTGCGATTCGTCACCCGGTCGACCGCGTCGAGCACCTCGTTCACCGAAAAGCCCCGGCCATAGCCGCAGTTCATGGTCAGCGAGCGTTGCGGCTCCGCAATCAGCGCCTCCAGCGTCAGCACATGAGCGGCGGCCAGATCGCTGACATGGATATAATCGCGCACCCCGGTGCCATCGGGCGTAGCGTAATCCGTGCCGAACACCGCCACCGATTCGCGCTTGCCGAGCGCCGCTTCGATGGCGACCTTGATGAGATGGGTCGCGCCTGCAGTGGATTGCCCGCTGCGCGCCTGCGGATCGGCACCTGCGACATTGAAATAGCGCAGCACACCAAAGTTCAGCGGATGGGCGGCGGCCACATCAGCGAGCATCTGCTCGGTCATCAGCTTGGACCAGCCATAGGGATTGATCGGGCGCTGGGGCGTATCCTCGGACACGGCAGCGACATCGGGGATGCCATAGGTCGCCGCGGTCGAGGAGAAGATGAAGTGCGCCACACCCGCCTTGACCGCCGCTGCGATCAGCGCGCGGCTTTTGGCGGTGTTGTTCTCGTAATATTTCAGCGGATTTTCGACGCTTTCGGGCACCACCACCGATCCGGCAAAGTGCATGATCGCGCGCGTATTGTGCTCGGCAAAGATCCGCGCCAGCAGATCGGCATCGGCAATGTCGCCTTCGTAAAGCGGCACGCCATCGGGAATGGCAAAGCGAAAGCCGGTCGAAAGATTGTCGATCACCGCGACCGGCCAGCCGGCATCGCGCAAGGCGAGCACCGCGTGGCTGCCAATGTAGCCCGCCCCGCCGGTCACGAGCACGCTGGGTTTGCTGTGTGTCATCATCACGCGGCCCCTATCACACAATCGGATTAGAGAAATCTCAACTTGCAGCCGACATTCGCAGTCTGTCCTTGTTCAGGCACGCGGCGTATAGCTGGCAGGCCACCGGAGGAATCTGCGCCATGTTCCACGCCCGCCTGCTTGCCCACCTTTCTGCCGCCGCCGCGCTGGCGCTGTCGGCCTGTGCCACCACGCCTTACACCGGACCTGTGGAGGTCACCCGCTTTGTTGCGCCCGCCCCTTCCGGCCTTGGGCAGGGTACCATTGCCATCACCTTCCCCGACGAGGTCAGCAACGCGGCCGCGCGCACTGCCATTGCCGATGCGGTGCGGGCCGAACTGGTGCGGCTCGGTTACACCGTTGTCCCAGAAGGCGTTCCCGCACAGGCCACCGCTGCAATCCGCACCAGCCGCACGCCGATTGCCGCAGCGCCGGTGGAGCGGCGTGGGCCGGTGAATATCGGGATCGGCGGAGGCACCGGCGGCTTTGGCTCGGGCGTCGGCATGGGGATCGGCTTCAACCTTGGCGGCGGGCGCGAAGGGCCGGCGGCCAGCACCTTGCTTGAAGTGCGGATCACCGGGGCCGATGGCAATGCCCAATGGGAAGGCCGCGCGCAGATGGTGACCGGGGTCAAATCACCTTTTTCGCAGATCGGCACCTCGGCCCGCACGCTGGCCGCCGGGTTGTTCAAGGACTTCCCCGGTGGCAATGGCGAGACCGTGACGATTGACGCCAAGAAGCTTCAGGGAACCAAATGACATCTGTGTTTATCGACGCCGCCTTTGACAGCGGCAATATCGACGTTCTGGGGATTGCCGGAAACACCGCGCGCCTTGCGATCCGCCGCGACAACGCCTCCGAGTTCTTCCAGTGGTTCCACTTCCGCGTTTCAGCGCCTGCGGGCGAGGAGGTGGTGCTCAAGATCACCGGCCTCAATGCCAGCGCCTATCCCGGCGGCTGGCCGGACTATGACGCCTGCGTGTCCGAAGACCGTGACTATTGGGCGCGTGCGGCATCCACCTTCGACAAGGACGAAGACGGCGGCACACTGACCGTGCGTTACCTGCCGGCTGGCGGGGTGTTCTGGGTCGCCTATTTCGCGCCCTATTCGATGGAGCGTCACCACGATCTGGTTGCAGAGGCGGCATCGGCCGAGGGGGTCGATTACATCCGCCTCGGCACGACGCTGGATGGCCAGCCGATCGATTGCCTCGAAATGGGTGAGGGCGATACGCAAGTGTGGCTCTACGCCCGCCAGCATCCCGGCGAGACGCAGGCCGAATGGTGGATGGAGGGCGCGCTGGAGTGCCTGACCGATCCCGCCGACCCGGTGGCACGTGCCTTGCGAGCGAAATGCCGCATCCACATCGTCCCCAATTGTAACCCAGATGGTTCGCGGCGTGGGCATCTCAGAACCAACGCGGTTGGCACCAACCTCAACCGCGAATGGGCCGAGCCCACCCCTGAACGCTCGCCCGAAGTGCTGGCGATCCGTAACCGGATGGACGAAACCGGCGTCGATTTCGCGATGGACGTCCACGCCGATGAAGCGATCCCGGCGGTGTTCCTTGCCGGGTTCGAGGGCATTCCTTCGTGGAAGGAGGAACAGGGCGCGGGCTTCTACCGCTATCAGGCGATCCTCGATCGCCGCACGCCCGATTTCCAAACCAAGCTCGGCTACCCCAAGGCCCGCCCCGGCACTGCCAACCTTACCATGAGCACCAACCAGCTGGCCGAACGCTTCGGCGCAGTCGCGATGACACTTGAGATGCCCTACAAGGACCTGGCCGACTCCCCCGAGCCCGAACAGGGCTGGTCACCGGAACGCTGCAAGCTGCTGGGCCGCGAATGCCTCGCCGCGCTGGTGGAATGGCTGGACGCCAGAGACGCCTAACCGAGGTGCGAGGGCCCGAAGGCGTGCGGCAGCAGCGCGGATAGCGTTACCCGCCGCACGTCATCCTTGCTCACGCACAGCACCAGCGGATCGGTGCCGCCGAGCGCCGCGACTTCGTTGAGCACCTGACGGCAGCGCCCGCACGGGGTGATCGGCGCGCTGTCGGCTTTCAGCCCCACCACGGCCACCGCCGCCAATCCGCCGCGCCGCCCTCCGCCAAGCGCCTTGGCCACCGCCACGGTCTCGGCGCACAGGGCAAGGCCGTAGCTGGCGTTTTCGACATTGCAGCCGGTGATCACCGCGCCATCATCAAACAGCAACGCCGCGCCGACGGGGTAATCGGAATAGGGTGCATAGGCGTTCTGCGCCGCGGCGTGGGCGGCGGCGATCAGGGCGGATTCGGTTTCTTGGGCCAGCATCGAAAACTCCGTTCGTGCTGAGCTTGTCGAAGCACTGCACTTTCTTTGGCGACATCAGAAAAGAAGAAAAACGGCCCTTCGACAAGCTCAGGGCGAACGGGTTTGGGTGATCCGGGCTACTTCTGCACCACCACCCATTCGACCGGCTCCGCGCTCGCTTCGGTCACGCGCGCGCTGTTGGCGCTCCATAGCAGCCAGGGGCGGCCCGCATAGTCCGGCCGCGCCCGGTCGCGCGCCAGCCACAGGTCCCGCGCAAGCGTGGTGGCGGTGCGGTGGCGGTCCTGAAAGACAGGCGAAAGCTTGAGGATCGCAGGCTTGCCCGCGTGCAGTTCGATCTGGTTGATCAGCGTCATCAGCTCGCTTTCGACTGCCGCATCGCTGACCTTGGGCTCGCACGCCTCGGCCAGCCGTTCGAGCGCGATCGCAGGCGGCAGCAGGGCCGCGTCACGCGGAACCATCTGTGCGAACACCCCGCTCTGCGCATCGGCGCCAAGGCAGGGATCGAAGGGCAGGACCACACCCACCTGCAGGCCCGCCCGGCGCGCCGCGGCAAACCGATCGGCAAAGCCGCCGGGGCCATCGCCGCCCGCCCCTGATGCCAGCGGCAAATAGACGAACTGCGCGCCAATCGCCTTCAGCGTCTCGAAGCGCACCGGGATGGTGCCCGCAGAAATCAGCGCGCCTTGTTCGGGATAGGCTTGCGGGTCTGGCCGCCAATCGCGCATGTCCCACCACAGCCAGGCGGCAAAGGCGAGGCCGAACAGCCCGGCCAGCACCGCCAGCCGCCACAACCAGCGCCGCGACGCGCCGCGAGTGCGGCTTCTGCCCCCTTTCGCCATGCCCGCCCCTCAGCCCTTGATGTGCAGCACGCAGATCAGCGTGAACAGCCGCCTTGCGGTGGCAAAATCGGTTTCGACCTTGCCTTCAAGCCGTTCGAGCAGCAGTTCGGCGGCATTGTTGTGGATGCCGCGCCGGGCCATGTCGATCGTCTCGATCTCGGCCGGGGTCGCCTTGCGGATCGCCTGATAATACGAATCGCAGATCGCGAAATATTCGCGGATCGGGCGGCGGAAGCGGGCCATGCCGATCAGCAGGGTTTCCAGCAGCTGCTCGCCCGTATCCTTGATGTCCATCGCCAGCCGTCCGTCGGTGACCGACAGGTGGAGATGATAGGGCCCGCTCGCTCCGCGTTCGGCGCTGCGGACCGGCTTGAAGGTGTTTTCCTCGATCAGGTCATAGATCGCAACGCGCCGTTCCTGTTCGACATCGGCATTGCGCCACAGGATCGTGGCCTCATCGAGCGTCACCTGCGCAATGCGCTGCGCCCCCGCGGCGCCGGGCGCGGGCGAAAGGGGCAGGGAATCGGGCGGCGTATCAGCCATGACGCCCTGCCTTCGCAGATCGAAGGGGGCGACTTCAAGCACTTCAACACACTCTCCCCACTATCCACAGCGGGCGAAATAAATATTGCCACCCTCAGCCCTTGCGCAAAAGGGGGTCGCGCGCGCATCAGGCGGCGCATGGCCGAACCTGAAAAAGTCACCCCGATCAAACCGCAGGACACCGCCGGAGAGCTTCCGGTGCGAAAGCTGCCCGCCAATCTGGAGGCCGAAGCCGCCTTCCTCGGCGCGGTGCTGATCGATAACCGGGTGATCGAGGAATTGCAGGTGCCGATCCGGCCCGAACATTTCTTTGAAGCCCTGCACGCCCGCATCTATGACCGCGTCCTGACCCTGATCGAACGCAACGCCACGGCATCGCCTGTCACCTTGCGCCCCTTCTTCGAGGCGGACGAGGCGCTGCGCGAACTGGGCGGCACGTCCTACCTTGCACAGCTTACCGCGAGCGGCGCAGGGCTTTTGGTGCCGCGCGAACTGGCCCAGCAGATTTACGATCTGGCCTTGCTGCGCGAACTGGTGAGCGTTGGGCGGGGCCTTGTGGAAGGCGCGCTCGATACCTCGGAAGATACCTCGCCCATGGACCGCATCGCGCAGGCCGAAGCGGACCTGTTCCGCGTGGCAGAAGGTGCAGCGACCGGGCGCGAGGCCGCCACCTTCCGCGAGGCGGCGATGACCGCGATCCGCATGGCCGAAGCCGCGATGAATTCAGGCGGCGGGCTGTCGGGCAAGACAACCGGCCTTGCCACGATCGACCAGAAGACCAGCGGCCTGCACAATTCCGACCTCATCATCCTTGCCGGGCGGCCCGGCATGGGCAAGACCTCGCTTGCCACCAACATCGCCTTCAACTGCGCCGAGGCGCATCTCAACTGGCAGCGCGAGGGCGGCGAGTTCAATTACGGCGCGCCGGTCGCCTTCTTCAGCCTTGAAATGAGCAGCGATCAGCTGGCCACGCGTATCCTTGCCGAACAGGCCGAGATTTCCTCCGAAGCCCTGCGCAGCGGTAAGCTGACGCGGGAGGATTTCCAGAAGCTGTCCTATGCCAGCCAGCGGCTTGCCGAACTGCCGCTCTATATCGACGATACGCCCGCGCTGACCATCGGTGCCCTGCGCACCCGCGCGCGGCGGATGAAGCGGCGGCACGATATCGGGCTTATCATCGTTGACTATCTGCAGCTGCTGCAAGGTTCGGGCCGGGCGAATGATAACCGCGTCAATGAAATCTCGGAAATCAGCCGGGGCCTGAAGACGCTGGCGAAGGAATTGCAGGTTCCGGTGATCGCGCTCTCGCAGCTTTCCCGCGCCGTCGAAAGCCGCGAGGACAAGCGCCCGCAGCTCTCGGACCTGCGCGAATCCGGCTCGATCGAGCAGGACGCGGACATGGTGTGGTTCATCTTCCGCGGCGATTATTACCACCTGCTGGTCAAGCCCGACACACCCGATGCATCCTCTGCGCCCGACGTGCAGGAGAAATACCGCCAGTGGGAAGAAAAGTTTGAAGGGCTGGTGGGCCGCGCAACCCTGATCGTGGCCAAACAGCGCCACGGCTCGACCGGCAACGTGCCGCTCCACTTCCAGAGCGATATCACCAAGTTCACTTCGCCCAACTTCAAGGATTATTCGGACTACGGGTACGAATAGCATGACGCAATGGCCGGACCGATGACTGTTTCGAGCTCGGCGAACATACCCCCTGTCCCGTCTTTGCGCGAACTTGTCGCCGCTTTCATCCGGATCGGGTTCCTGTCCTTTGGCGGGCCGGCCGGGCAGATTGCGTTGATGCACCGCGAAGTCGTGGAGGAGCGCGGCTGGCTGGGGGAGGAGGATTTCCTCCACGCGCTCAATTTCTGCCACCTCCTGCCCGGCCCGGAAGCGCAGCAGCTGGCGACATGGATCGGATGGCGCCTGCATGGGGTGCGCGGCGGGCTGGCGGCAGGGATGCTGTTTATCATCCCGGGCGCGGCGGGGATGTTTGTGCTGACGCTGCTTTATGCCTTTGCTGCAAACCTTGATTGGGCGGCGGCGCTGTTCCTTGGGGTCAAGGCGGCGGTGCTGGCGATCGTGGCGCAGGCCTTGCTGCGCATTGCGGGCCGCGCGCTTGACACCGGCCTGAAGCGGGGGCTGGCAGCGGCGGCCTTTGCCGGGCTGTTCCTGCTTGCCCTGCCCTTCCCGCTGATCGTGCTGGGGGCAGGAGCGATCGGCATGGTCGTGGCAAGGCAGCGCCCCGATCTTCTTGCGCTGAGGCCCGCAGCGACAAGCGCCGCGCTACCCGCAAAGCCGTGGCGCGCCACCATCCTTGCCGTGCTGACATGGGGCACGATCTGGGCTGCACCCATGGTCCTGATCGCTGCAACGCTCGGGCAGGATCATGTGCTGTGGCAGATCGGCGTGTTCTTCTCGCAGCTGTCGGTGGTGACCTTCGGCGGCGCTTACGCCGTGCTCGCCTATATGGCGCAGGAAGCGGTGCAGGGCTTTGGCTGGCTGCACCCCCACGAAATGGCCAACGGGCTGGGGCTTGCCGAAACAACGCCGGGGCCGCTGATCCTTGTCACCCAGTTCGTCGGCACGCTGGCCGCTTACCGCGTGCCGGAGCCCTTCACCCCGATGGTGGCCGCATTGCTGGGCGCGGGGCTGACGACTTGGGTAACCTTTGCGCCGTGCTTCCTGTGGATCTTCGCGCTTGCGCCGTGGATCGACCGGCTGGGGCAGGCAGTATGGCTGAAGGGCGGGCTGGCGGCGGTCACCGCAGCGGTGGTGGGGGTGATCGCCAACCTCACCGCCTGGTTTGCGCTCCATGTGCTGTTCGGCCGCGTCGGCACATGGGAGACAGGCCCGCTCAAGCTGACATGGCCCGATCTTGCCAGCTTCGACTGGCGCGCAGGGGTGCTTACGCTGGCCGCGCTGGCGCTGGCCTTCGGGGCGAAATGGGGCGTGCTGCGGCTGCTTGGTGCAGCGGCGGCAGGCGGGCTGGTGCTGGGCCTATCGGCCTGACCTGCGCCGCTTCGCGGCTGATTGGCAGCAGGGTGTTGCCCGGCCCGGTCCCGGCGCTACACCCTGCAATCATGGTCACCGCGCCCCCCGAATCGCCCCAGAGCGGACCCGACTACCGTGACCCTGATCCTGTCAGCATAACGGCGGCAGGCCACAGCTTCACCTTCTACCCCCACGGGCAGGACCGGCTGGCGGCCCTGATTGCCCTGATCGAGAGCGCCAAGGCCAGCCTGCGCGTCTTTTACTATCTGTTCGACAGCGATGGATCGGGCACCCGCGTGCGCGATGCGCTGATCGCCGCCGCACAGCGCGGGGTTCAGGTGGAACTGATTGTCGATGCTTTCGGCAATGATGCAGGCGCTCCGTTTTTCGAGCCGCTCATTGCAGCAGGCGGCACCTTCGCGCTGTTCGGTCCGCGCTGGGGGACGCGCTATCTGGTGCGCAACCACCAGAAGTTCGCGATTGCCGATGAAGGCGCCGTGATGACGGGCGGCGCCAATGTCTCGGATCATTACTTCGCCAGCCCTGCCGATAATGGCTGGTGCGATCTGTCGGTGCAGATCGAAGGCCCGGTGGTGGAACAGTTCACCCGCTGGTTCGGCCTGCTCAGGGAATGGGTCGCAGGAGAAGCAGAAGGGCGCACCCGCCGCTTGCGCGCCCTGCGCGACATCGTGCGCGCATGGGATGGCGGGGATGGTCCGGTGCGCCTGCTGGTCGGCGGCCCGCTGGTGCGCCGGGGACACTGGGCCTGGGTGCTGCGGCAGGATCTGGTCAGCGCCACGCGGCTCGATACGGTATCGGCCTATTTCTCCCCGCCGCGCAGCTTCCGCCGCCTGTTCGCCCGCATCGGGCGGCGCGGCAGCGCGCGCATGATCATGCCGGGCAAATCGGATATCGCCGCCGCCATCGACATGGCCCGCCTGCTCTACGGCAAGCTGCTGCGCGCGCGCATCCGCCTGTTCGAATTTGGCCCCTGCAAGCTGCACATGAAGCTGCTGGTGGTCGACGATGTCAGCTATGTCGGCAGCGCCAACCTCGACAAGCGCAGCTTCCGCATCAATGTCGAACTGATGGTGCGCATTGCCGACCCGGAAGTGGCCGCGGCCTTGCGCAAGGTGATCGATCACCTCGAAGCCGCCAGCGAGCCGATCACCCCGGCCTGGTATGCCCGTCACAGCACCCTGCTGGCCCGGATGCGCTGGCGCATCGCCTATTGGCTGAACCTTGCCGATTATCGCATCAGCGCGGCCGGAACCCGCTGAAATCCGCCGCGGGTGCGTTATCATTAACGCCGGTTTTACGCATCACCCCTAAGCATCAGCCCGATGAGAGGGCCTTTCCAGAACCTGCGCGACCGGCTGATGCCGCCCGTCCCCGGTGCGATCCGGGACGAATTCACGATCCTGCGGGCACGCCGGGTCGAAAGCCAGGCGCCCACCATGTACCTGATGCTGCTGGCGACCACGCCGACAGCGGCCTGGGCCGGATCGGCCGATCTCAACTGGATGATCAAATACGGGATGCCCGCGCTGCTGGCGGTGCTGTGCGTGCTGGGCCTGATCGAGAACATCATCAGCCGCCGCCGCAGCCTCAGCCTGCGCCGCGCGCGCCTGATGGTGAAGAAAACCGCCAGCGTTTCGGGCTGGGTGGGGGTGATGTGCAGCAGCTGGGCGGTGCTCAACTGGCTTGCCTCGCCTCCGGAAGCACACGCCAGCTTTGCCATGATCATCGCCATGGGATCGCTGGCGACAGCCTATTGCCTGTCTGCGGTGCGCTTTACCGCAATCCTCAATCTGGTGATCGGGGTGGTGCCGATTTCGGCACTGATGCTGACCTCGGGCCGCCCTGCCGAAGTGGCAGCGGCGACCAGCCTGATCCTTGCCACCATGATCCTGGTGCGCTTCATCATGCAGGGTCACACGATGCTGATCGACCTCTTGCAGTTGCAGCACCAGACCCGCGATCTGGCGCACACCGATCCGCTGACGGGCCTCGCCAACCGCCGCGCGCTCGATGAACGCATTGCGCCGCTGCTGCGCAAGGGGGATGAGGCCGCGCCCTTCAAGCTGGTGCTGCTTGATCTGGATGGGTTCAAGCCGGTCAATGACCGCTATGGCCATGCCTTTGGCGACAAGCTGCTGTGCGGCGTGGCCGATCGTCTGCGCGAAGCGGTGGGTGATGGCGGGCTGGTGGTGCGGCAGGGGGGCGATGAATTTGCAGTGCTGATCCCGGCGCATTCGCCGCTGCACGGATCGGCGGTGGCCGATCGCCTGCTGATTGCACTGGTGCGCCCGCACATGATCGAAGGCGTGCCGGTTCAGGTCGGGGCAAGCGTAGGCGGGGCGCATTCCCCCGCCGATGGCACCGATGCCGATGCCCTGTTCGATTTTGCCGACCGCGCGCTTTATCAGGCCAAGCACACCGCCCGCACCGCACGCCGGGCCGAGGCGCAACCGGAACCGGACACGGCTCTGCGCGCCTGAGTGCACGGTGCCGGGCGGGGCCCTTTTCCTTGACTTCGCACGCCCCTGCCCCTAGCTGGCGCGCTTCCCTACTTTTCGCGATTCTTGTATAAGGCCCGCACATGGCACGCGTTACCGTTGAAGATTGCGTCGACAAGGTTCCCAACCGGTTCGACCTCGTATTGCTCGCCGCGCAGCGTGCGCGCGAGATTTCCGGCGGGAGCGAACTGACCATCGACCGTGACCGTGACAAGAACCCGGTCGTCGCCCTGCGCG
>JAGKSZ010000048.1 GCA_018991295.1 Porphyrobacter sp.
TCGAATATGTCTCGGCCAACCCCACAGGGCCGATGCACATGGGCCATTGCCGGGGCGCGGTGGTGGGCGATGCGTTGGCCGGGCTGCTCGAATTTGCAGGCCACAAGGTCACACGCGAATATTACGTCAATGATGCGGGCGCGCAGGTCGATGTCCTCGCCCGCTCGGTGCACCTGCGGTATCGCGAGGCGCTCGGGGCCGAAATCACCATCCCCGAAGGCCTCTATCCCGGCGAATACCTGAAGCCTGTGGGCGAGGCGCTGGCGGCCGAGTTCGGCGATCAATACGCCGCCGCCCCCGAAGCCGAATGGCTGATCCTGTTCCGCACCCGCGCTGTTGCCGCAATGATGGACATGATCCGCGCCGATCTGGCCACGCTCGGCATCAAGCACGATCTGTTCTCTTCCGAGGCCGAATTGCAGGCTTCGGGCAAGGTCGATGCCGCCGAACAATGGCTGCGCGCCCATGATCTGGTCTATGACGGCGTTCTGGAAGCCCCCAAGGGCAAGGCCCCGCCCGAAGACTGGGAGCCGGTATCACTCCCGCTGTTCCGCTCGACGAAGTTCGGGGATGATCAGGACCGCCCGATCAAGAAGTCGAACGGTGCGTGGACCTATTTCGGTGCGGACCTCGCCTACCACTTCCAGAAGGCGCAATCGGCCGATGCGCTGGTGGACATCTGGGGCGCGGACCATGCGGGCACGGTCAAGCGGATCAAGGCGGCGGTTGCCGCGCTGACGAGTGCCGATGGCGCGGCGCCCAAGCCCTTCGAGGTCAAGCTGGTCCAGATGGTGCAGCTGATGAAGGGCGGCCAGCCCTTCAAGATGTCGAAGCGCGCCGGCAATTTCGTGACGCTGGCCGATGTCGTGGAGATGGTCGGCAAGGATGTGGTGCGCTTCACCATGCTCACCCGCAAGCCCGATGCGCAGATGGATTTCGACTTCGACAAGGTGGTCGAAGCCTCCAAGGACAATCCGGTGTTCTATGTGCAATATGCCCATGCGCGCATCCGCTCGACGCTGCGCAAGGCGGCGGACATGGGGCTGACCCCGTCCGATGGCGCGCTCGATCGGCTCGGGGCCGAGGAGCTGGCGCTGGTGGCGCGGGCGGCACAATTCCCCCGCGAGATCGAGGCGGCAGCACGTGCGCGCGAACCGCACCGGATTGCCTTCTACCTCTATGATCTGGCGGCTGACCTCCATTCCTACTGGAATCTCGGCAATGATCGGCCCGAAAAGCGGTTCATCGTGGAACAGGACGAAGCTGTGACAGGCGCAAGGCTTTTCCTCGCAGGCGCGATCGGGCAAGTGATCAAGGGTGGCCTCGGCGTGCTCGGCGTCGAGGCAGTTGAAAGCATGTAAGTTTGGCCTTGGGGGGCCGGGTACCGTGATGGTCGATGCGGAATATGAAGAGCTGAACGAAGGCGGCGAGGGGCTGGGCAATGAGCTGGGCCTTACCGATACCGACAGCCTGCCGTGGCTCGAATCCGACGAGGACGACGAGGAAGCGGGCGGGATCGACACCAGCCAGATCATGCTGTTTGCCGCAGGGCTGGTGGCGCTGCTTGGCACGGTGGTGGGCGGCGTGTGGTGGGTCTCCAACCGCACCGCTGGCGCCGAAGCGGTGGCCGATGGCAGCGTGATCGCTGCGCCTGAAGGCCCGATCAAGCAGCGCCCTGATGATCCGGGCGGCAAGACTTTCGCTGGTACCGGCAGTGTGGCCCCGGTGGTGGGCGAGGGCGGCTCGCGCCCTGCCGTCGTAGCCGATGCACCGCTGCCGCCGCTTCCGGGCGGAACCCCCGGTGCCAAGCCTGCTCCCGCGCCCGCCGCGCCTGTGGCCGGGGCGGGCAAGCCCGTGCCCGCCGCCTCACCCTCTGCAGCGCCTGCTGCCGCACCAGCCCCCGGCACCGGCGTGCAGCTCGCAGCCTACGGGACCCGGGCCCGCGCCGAACAGGGCTGGGTCGATGCCCAGCGCCGCACCGACAAGCTTTCGGGCGTGAAATACCGTATCGTTGAAGGCAAGGTCGATATCGGCACGGTCTATCGTTTGCAGGCCGTGGCAGGCAGCCGCGCCGAGGCGGACAGCCTGTGCCGCGCGCTCAAGGCCGATGGGGTCGATTGTCAGGTCAAATAGGGGCGAAATAGGTGGGGATTGGGTGGGCCCAGACCCCGCCTTGACCCCCTCCAGCCCTTGCCTGACACCCCTCAGGGTGCGACTTTAGGGCATGATTCCGGCAATCTTCGGCCTGTCCGGCCCCGTTCTGACCGCCGACGAGCGCGCCTTCTTCCGCGATTGCGATCCGGCGGGCTATATCCTGTTCGGGCGCAATTGCGTGGACCCTGCGCAGCTGCGCGCCCTGACCGACGATTTGCGCGGGTTGCATGGGCGGGATCGTCTGCTGGTCTCGATCGATCAGGAAGGCGGCCGCGTGGCGCGCTTGCGTCCGCCGCATTGGGCAGCCTATCCCGCGGGTGAGGCCTTTGAAAAGCTTTATGAAATTGCTCCTGCCAGTGCGATTGAGGCCGCCCGTGCCAATGCCACTGCGATGGCGCTGGAGCTTTCGGCCATGGGCATTACGGTCGATTATCACCCTCCGCTCGACCTGCGCGTGCCGGGTGCGCATGATGTGATCGGGGACCGCGCTTTCGGCAGCGATCCGATGGCGGTGGCAGCGATCGGCCGCGCGGTGCTCGAAGGGCTGGCGGCAGGCGGGGTCACGGGGGGCGTCAAGCATATGCCCGGCCACGGCAGGACCGATGTCGATACCCACAAGGCGCTCCCCACGGTGACAGCTTCGGCGGCGACGCTTGAGGCCGATATCGCCCCTTTTTGCACTCTTAATCAGGCGCTTATCGGCATGACCGGGCATCTGGTCTTTACCGCATGGGATGCCGAAAACCCCGCTACGCTGTCAGAAACCGTGATCCGCGATGTGATCCGCAGGCGCATCGGCTTCGATGGCCTGTTGCTCACCGATGATATCGACATGGAGGCACTCGGCGGTGCGATCCCCGAGCGGGCGGCCCGCGCGCAGGCGGCAGGGTGCGACATCATCCTTAACTGCTGGGCGAAGATGGACGACATGCAGGGCATCTGCGAAGCGCTCGCGCCGATGTCCGACACCACCGCCGCGCGGCTGGACCGGGCGCTGGCAGATACCCGGATTGCTTCATCCATTGCGCCGCAAGCGTATGAAATGCTTGCAAAACGCGATGCATTGCTGGCCCTTGTGCAGGCCTCTGCATGAACACGCCCGATCAGCCGTTCATGTTCCCCGAGAGCGCAGGCAAGCCCGATGCCGATGCGCTCTATCTCGAACTCGATGGCTGGGAAGGCCCGCTTGACCTGCTGCTCGATCTGGCGCGGCGGCAGAAGGTTGATTTGCGGCAGATTTCGATCCTCGCGCTGGTCGACCAATACCTCAGTTACATCGAGCGAGCGGGCGCGATGAAGCTGGAACTGGCCGCCGATTACCTGGTGATGGCGGCCTGGCTCGCCTATCTCAAATCGGCGATGCTGCTGCCCAAGGCCGAGCAGGAGGACCCTTCGCCGGAAGAACTCGCGATGCGCCTGCAACTGCGGCTTCAGCGCCTTGGCGCAATGCGCGAGGCCGCGGCACGGCTGATGGGCCGTGACCGCATTGGGCGCGATGTGTTTCTGCGGGGGTGTCCGGAGGGCCTGCGAACGGACCGCAAGACCGTGTGGCGCAGCGACCTGTTCAGCCTTATTCAGGCCTATGGACAGGTCAAGGCGCGCACCGCCCCGCGCATCTATCATGTCGCCAACCGCCCGGTGATGACACTCGATTCCGCGCTCGAACGGGTGTCTTCGATGCTTGGTGTGACGCTGGAATGGATGGAAATCAGGGACTTCCTGCCACCCCACGCCTCGCCCGCGCTGCGGCGTTCGGCGCTCGCGTCCAGCTTTGTGGCGGCGCTGGAGCTGACCAAGCGGGGCAAGGCCGAGCTGGAACAGGACAGCGCCTTTGCCCCATTGCGCATCCGCCGCCTCAGGGATGCAGCCGCATGAGCCCCGATCCCACTGACGAGCCGGGTACGCTCGAACGCGCTCTCGAGGCAACGCTGTTTGCTGCCGAGGAACCGATGAGCGTCGAGGCGCTTGCCGGGCATCTGGGCGGGCTGGCGCATGGCGATGTGCGCGAGGCGCTGGGCCTAATCGAAGCGCGCTATCGAGCGCGCGGGGTGCATCTGGTGGAGCGCGCCGGGCGCTGGCATTTCGAAACTGCGCCCGATCTGGCCCACCTGTTGCGCCGCGAGAAGGAGCAGGTCCGCCGCCTCAGCCGCGCTGCCACCGAAGTGCTGGCGATCATCGCCTATCACGAACCCGTCAGCCGCGCGGAAATCGAATCGATCCGCGGCGTGCAGACCAGCGCGGGGACGCTGGATGTGTTGATGGAGGCAGGCTGGGTGAAGCCCGCCGGTCGCCGCGAGGTGCCGGGCCGTCCGGTGATCTACGCCACAACGCCTGATTTCCTTGACCACTTCGGCCTTGCCAGCCGCCGCGATCTGCCCGGCATAGATGAATTGCGCGCCGCAGGCTTGCTCGATCCTGTCGATGAGGCGATGGAGTCCGCGCTTTATGGATCGGGGCGCTTCGATCAGGACGATGAGCCCGATGAGCAGCAATCCGACGAAGACGATACCGCGCACGACGAGGGTTGAACGCCGCGAACGCGCCATTCTTAGACCCGGGTGGCATCCGCGTGACAAGCCGCTTATATAGCGCCCAGTCCTTAACGTGAGTCTCGCCCCATGAACGTCGGTCCCTGGCAAATCCTTATCGTCGCCCTCGTTATCCTCGTCCTGTTCGGGCGTGGCCGCATCTCGGAAATGATGGGCGATTTCGGCAAGGGCATTTCCAGCTTCAAGAAGGGCATGAGCGAGACTGACGAGCCCGCTTCCAAGGCCCGGATCGAGCCGCCCGCCGCCGCACCTGCACCGGCTGAAGCCCCGGCCCCTGTGGAAAAGAACGACAGCACCAGCGCCTGATCCGCGCCTGCAAGGAGGCGGCCGGGCCGCATTATCCATGTTCGACATCGGCGCATCGGAACTGCTCGTCATCATCATCGTCGCGGTGGTGGTGATCGGGCCCAAGGACCTGCCGCTGGCCATGCGCACTGCGGGGCGCTGGATCGGCAAGATGCGGCGCGTTTCGGCCCATTTCCGTTCAGGCATCGATACGATGGTGCGCGAGGCTGAACTGGAGGAAATGGAAAAGAAGTGGAAGGCGCAGAACGAGGAAATCATGCGTCGTTCCGCTGCTTTAACCGAAGCTGAGGCGGGCGCCCCGGTAATGACGGGGCCGCCACCGGCCGCCCCGCCAGCGGGCGAAACATCTGCTGAGCCTGTCGCGCAGCTTCCGCTTCCCGAACCTGAGCCGAAGGGGCCGGCCAGTGTTTGAGATCAAAGATCTCGACGAAACCCGCGCTCCGCTGCTCGAGCACCTGATCGAGCTGCGCACCCGCGTCATTCGTGCGCTGCTGGCGCTGACGATCGGATTCTTCATCTGCCTGTACTTTGCAGACGACATTCTCGGCCTGCTGGTTCTCCCGCTCAAGCGGGCCTTTCCCGATGGGGAGGGGCAGCTGATCTTCACCCAGCTGCCTGAGGTGTTCTTTGTCGAACTCAAGGTCGCGCTGTTCGGCGGCTTTGTCGTGAGCTTTCCGGTGATCGCCAACCAGCTGTGGGCCTTTGTCGCGCCGGGCCTTTATGCGCGCGAAAAGAAAGCGTTTCTGCCATTTCTGGTCGCAACCCCAGTGCTGTTCACCGCAGGGGCGGCGCTTGCCTATTTCGTGGTGATGCCGACCGCCTTCACCTTCTTCCTCGGCTATGGCGGCGAGACCGGGGGGCTCAAGGTTCAGGCCCTGCCGAGCGCGGGCGACTACCTTGGCTTGGTCATGCAATTCATTTTGGCCTTCGGGATGACGTTCCTGTTGCCGGTCCTGCTGCTGCTGCTCCACCGTGCAGGGATCATCACCCGCGCCCAGATGGCAGGCGCACGACGTTACGTCATTGTCGGGATCTTTGCGCTAGCGGCTGTCGTGACGCCGCCGGATCCGGGATCGCAGATCATCCTTGCCTTGCCATTGCTGCTGCTGTTCGAAGCTTCGCTGCTGCTGATGCGCTTTCAGGAAAGGGCCGTGGAGAGCGACAAGGCCGCGCGCGAGGCTGAGCTGGCCGCAGAGAAGGTTGCGGCGGAGTAATTGAAACTACCGTTCGCCCCGGGCTGGTCGAAGCGCGATCGCTTCTTCCGTGTCTGTGATCCCCCGAGGAAAAGCGCAGCGCTTTGACAGGCTTGGCACGAGTGGTTGTGAGGCCTATTCACCCCGCACCTTCACCCCGCCGATCCACACCTGAAGAATCTTGGTCTCGCGCAGCGCCTCAGGCGAGGCGAACAGCGGGTCACGATCAACGAGGATGAAGTCCGCGCGCTCGCCCGGTATCAGGCGGCCAAAGCGGCCTTCGGCAAACCCGGCATAGGCCGCGTCCGAGGTGAACCCGGCGAGCGCCTGTTCCCGGCTGACAGTTTCCTGCGGGAACCAGCCACCGAAGGGCTGACCGCTCGCATCGGTTCGGCTGATCGCTGCGGCCATGCCGGCCCAGGGGTCGGCAGGCTCGACCGGTGAATCCGAACCGAACGCCAGCCGGCCTCCCGCCTTGAGCACGCTCCGCCACGGATAGGCCCCCGTCAATCGGTCCGGCCCAAGACGTGCTTCGGCCATCAGCCGGTCCGAGGTCTGGTGGAGCGGCTGCATCGAGGCGATTACCCCGTGCTGGCCCAGCCGGGCAATATCGATCGGGTCGACGATCTGCGTATGCTCGATCCGCCAGCGCCGATCGCCCTTGTAGCTTGTCGCAAGCTCCTCGATCGCAGCCAGCACCTCGGCATTGGCAGCATCGCCAATGGCGTGCACGGCGGTCTGGAAGTTGTCCATAGCCGCGCGGCTCATCAGGTTGCGCAGCTGGCTGGGCGACAGCAGCGGCAGGCCGCGGGTGCCGTGATCGTCGGCATAAGGCGCCTTGAGGCTCGCCCCGCGCGATCCCAGCGCGCCATCGAGGAAGAGCTTGATCCCGCCCATCCGCAGACGATCATCGTAAAGCCAGCCGGTTGGTTCCGGTCCGGCCATCAATTCCAGTGTCTCGATGCTGTCGGCATAGGACATGATGCGCACCTGCAAGCGGCCCTCATCGCCCGCTCTGCGGAAGGCTGTCCAGTCGGCAGGCTTGGTGCCCATGTCGGCCACCGCGGTGATGCCCCTGGCTAGCAGCACCTCTTGCGATCGGACGAGAGCAAGATCGCGGTCCTCGGGGCGGGGCGGTGGCACGACATTGCCGACGAGCGGCACCGCCTTGTCCACGAACACGCCGGCGGGCGCTCCCTTGGCATCGCGGATGATCTTGCCGCCCGCAGGGTCGGGTGTCTTGGCGGTGATTCCAGCGGTCTGGATGGCAAGGGTGTTGGCCCAGTTGGCGTGATTGTCAGCGCGTTCGAGCCACACCGGCCGGTCTGCCACCGCGCTGTCGAGTTCGGCAGCAGTCGGAAAGCGGCCCAGTCCCCACTTTTCCTGATTCCAGCCGCGCCCGATAATCCACGGGCGACCGGGATTGGCCTCGGCAAAGGCCTTGATTGTCGCCAGTGCGTCTTCAAGCGAGGTGGTACCGGACAGATCCAGTGTGAGCGCGGCAAAGCCCATGTCCATGACGTGCACGTGGGCATCGATCATGCCGGGCAGCATCACGCGTCCTTCGCCATCCAGGCGGTAATCGACCTTCGGACGCTTGTCGCTGCGGCTCAGTACCTGCGTCACCTTGCCCTGGTCATCGAATACCAGGCCATTGAACCGCTTGACCTTTCCAGTCTCATCGATGGTCACCCCATCGACATTGTCGACCAGCGTATCGGCCAGCACCGGGGCGGCAAGAGCAAGGGCGGAAGCAGCGGCAAGGGCGCTGGCGGCAAAACGGAGCATGGTCATCCCTGATCAGAACAGTGCGAGCAAGACGTGCTGCCTATCGGCTTCTGTGCGACTTGCCAACTTTCACCCCCGCCAGAATTCCTTTGCCCCGCCCGCATCGAGGAACATTGCCCTTGGCGCTCCGAGCCTCTAATCCGCGCCCCATCATGTTGACAAACACTGCCGCATCGCACCCCAAGGGCGCCGCCGCCACCCCGGCCGACCTTACCCTCGACGACGTTCGCGCCGCTGCTGCGCGGATTGGCGGATCGGTGGTCAACACGCCGATGATGCATTCGATCACATTGTCGGAGATTACCGGCGCGGATATCTGGCTGAAGTTTGAAAACCTCCAGTTCACCGCCGCCTACAAAGAGCGCGGGGCGCTCAATGCCTTGCTGCTGCTGACCGAGGAACAGCGCAGCCGCGGCGTTATTGCGGCCTCGGCGGGCAACCATTCGCAGGGCCTCAGCTATCACGGCACCCGGCTGGGCGTGCCGGTCACCATCGTGATGCCGCGCACCACACCCACGGTGAAGGTGATGCAGACCGAAAGCGTCGGCGGCAAGGTGGTGCTGGAGGGTGAGACCTTCGATGAAGCCTATGCCCATGCGCGCAAGCTTGAAGGCGAACTCGGCCTGACCTTTGTCCACCCTTTCGATGATCCGCACGTGGCAGCAGGTGCGGGCACGGTGGCGCTGGAAATGCTGGAGGTGAAGCCCGATCTCGATTGCATCGTCACGCCGATTGGCGGGGGCGGGCTGATTTCGGGCATGGCGACGGTCGCCAAGGCGATGAACCCCAATATCGAGGTGGTGGGTGTGCAGGCCGGGCTGTTCCCGTCGATGTTCGATCGCATCAAGGGTGCAAGCCTGCCGTGCGGCGGGGACACGCTGGCCGAGGGCATCGCGGTCAAGGTGCCCGGCGACTTCACTTCCAAGGTGATCGCTGAGCGGGTCGACGACATTCTGCTGGTTGATGAGCCTGCGCTGGAAAAGGCAGTGGCGCTGCTGCTCCAGATCGAAAAGACCGTGGTGGAAGGTGCGGGCGCGGCGGGCCTTGCAGCGGTGCTGCGCAATCCGGCGCGTTTTGCGGGCAAGACCATCGGCCTTGCGCTGTGCGGCGGCAATATCGACACGCGGCTGCTTGCCAATGTGCTGCTGCGCGATCTGGCGCGGCAGGGCCGTCTGGCTCGCCTGCGCATCACGTTGCAGGACCGCCCCGGCGCGCTGTTCCGGGTGATGCGCCTGTTTGACGAACACAACGTCAACATCATCGAAATCTATCACCAGCGCATCTTCACCACGCTGCCGGCCAAGGGCCTGATCACCGATATCGAATGCGAGGCACGAGATGCCGAGCAGGTCGAACGGCTGGTCGAAGGCCTGCGTGCCAATGGCTATTCGGTGCAGCTGGTCGAACTGGGCTGATTTTCCGCGATAATTTGGGGAGTTTTTCGGAGCGCTTGTCCCGCTTTGCTCCATAGCGGGGGCAGTTTTGCGCGCGCATGGCCGTGCGCGCGCAAATTTCACGACATTTTCATGGTTAAGGGACTTTTACCGAAGCGAAGGTGTGGGCATAAGATTTTCTTAACGCTCTCGCAGATCCGCGATTCACGCACACGAAGGACAGGCCCCACCCGTGACGGCACCGATCCGCTTCCCCCGCTTCTTCGTGACGAGCCCCGCGCCGTGCCCCTATCTTCCGGGTCGGAGCGAAAGAAAGGTGTTTACCGAGCTTAAGGGGCCCCACGCCGATCAGCTGAACGAAGCTTTGGGCCGCATCGGTTTCCGCCGTAGCCAGACCGTCGCCTATCGTCCGTCCTGCCTTGATTGTCAGGCCTGTGTTTCGGTGCGGGTGGTGGCAGGCAAGTTCCAGCCGTCTTCCACGCAGAAGCGCGACCTCAAGCGCAACAGCGATCTCATCGTCAACGAATGCCGCCCCTGGGCGACCGATGAACAATTCGAACTGCTGGCCCGCTATCTCGGCCAGCGCCACCCCGATGGCGGCATGTCAGCGATGGACGAGCTCGATTATGCCGACATGATCGAACACACGCCGGTCAATTCGGTCGTGACCGAATATCGCGAGCCGGGGCCGAACGGCAAGCCGGGTCGCCTGATTGGGGCCTGCTTGACCGATCGTCAGGCTGACGGGTTGTCGATGATCTATTCGTTCTATGATCCCGATCACCCGAACCGTGCGGGGCTCGGCAATTTTATTATCCTCGATCATATTCGCCGGGCCGCGGCTGAGGCATTGCCTTATGTCTATCTGGGTTATTGGGTCGAAGGCTCCCCGCGTATGCAATACAAGGTCCGCTACCGCCCGCTCGAACGGCTGACGCGCGAAGGCTGGCAGCTCATGGAAGAAGGTGAGCAGCACCGCCTGATCGCCGCGGCTACTGCGCCGCGCCGTGGGGCAGGGGAAAGCCTCGCCGGTGCGCGGGGCAAGGATGGTCAGCCTGTCAAGTTTTCCGCGACCTGAGCGGCGACTTAAGCTCGGTCTCGCCATTGTCGCAGGATTGGGCCAGAGCGCGCTGGCACTGAATGGCGCACCGGTTGCTGCGGCCCTGTATCAGGCGGCAGTGCCACAGGATGCTGACGGCAATGAGCCAGCATCCCCCGCGGTTTCCCCCGATCCCGTTCCCGAGCCAGCGCCTGTCCCTGACACGCTTGATGCACTGATCCCTGAGGCTGCGCTGGTCGATCCCGAAGGATGGGCGGCGCAGGGCGTTGCCAATTCCGCGCCTGTTCAGGAGCCTGAAGACTTGCTGGCGGGCCCACCCGATCCCGCGTTCGAGGCTGCCCTTGCGGGGCTGGCCGAGACGGCCGATGGCGCGCCGCTTTCAGAGGCTGGGTCAGAGGCGGGCCTTGCCGGTCTGGTCATCCCCGATCCCGCTCCGCTGCCGCCTGATCCGGCTTTGGAGGAACTCGCCACTATTGCTGCGCCGGTCATGGCAGCCTTGCCCGAACTGGCCGAAACGCGGGTCAGCAACACGCTGGTGCTGGCCCTGCCATCCGACCCGCAGGCTTTCCCTGAGGCGCGCGAATTTGTAGAACGCTTCGACGATCTCTCGACCCTGCGCCAGCTTGATGCGGGAGAGGAATCCGTCCCGCAAATCTCTGCCCGCGCGCGAGCCGACGAGGAGCTGCTGGGCGATATTCTGCGCACCTATGGCTATTACAGCGGCGAAGTGGTGCGCCAGCTTTCGGGTGGAAGGCGGGCTGGCGAGGCCGCGGGCGAGGAGGATACCGAGGCTGCCTCGCGCGAGCCAAGCGTGCGCTTCGATATCCTGCCGGGGCGGCGCTACCGCTTCGGAGCGATCGGCCTTGGTGCATTACCAGCCCTGCCCGAACCCGACGCCAGCCGCCTGATGGCAGCCTTCGGCATCAGGCCGGGCGACCCGCTCTATGCCGACCGCATCGTTGAGCGCGAGATCGAACTGCGCGTCGCTCTCGGGGAAAGCGGCTATCCCTTTGCCGAAGTAGGCGAGCCTGAACTGCTGATCGATCACGCGCGCGAGGAAGGCGACCTGACGCTCGATGTGGCGCCTGGGGGCAAATATGTGTTCGGTGAGGTCGTCAGCGGCGATCCGCGCTTCCTGTCGGGCAAGCATCTGGGGCGGATCGCGCGGTTCAATCCGGGTGACACCTTCCAGCAAAGCCTTGAGACAGACCTGCGCCGTGCGGTTATCGCTACCGGCCTTGTTTCCAGCGTCACCATCACCCCGCGTGAAACCCGCGCGCCTGCGGGTGGGCGGCCGGGAGAAGTGGTGCTCGATGTCGCCATGGAGCGGGCGCCCTTGCGCACCATTGCAGGCGCGATCGGTTACGGCACCGAGGACGGGTTCAAGCTGGAAGGGCGGTGGGAACACCGCAATCTGTTCCCGCCCGAAGGCGCGCTGCGGCTGCGCGGCATTCTCGGCACGCGCGAAATGCTGGGCAGCGTGGGTGTGCGGCGCAACAATTTCCTCGGGCGTGATCAGGTGCTTACCGTCGACCTGTTCGGCAGCGATATCACCACGCAGGCAGTGGACTCGCGCGGCGGGGGGATGCGCGCGACCTTCGAAAAGGTGTCGAACATCCTGTTCCAGAAGCCGGTCAGCTGGCAGGTTGGCGCCGAGCTGTTATACACCGATGAACGCAATCGCAATGTGCGCATCGCGCCAGGGGCGCAACTGCCGCGGCGGGCCTATCTGATCGGCGGGTTGTTTGGCAGCGTCACACTGGATGCTAGCGATGATCTGCTCGATCCCAGCGAAGGCTGGCGTACCACCTTTTTCCTTGCCCCCGAAGTTTCGCGGCAAGGCGGGTCGCAAAGCTATTATCTGCGCGCGCAAGGTGATGCGAGCGCCTATCACTCGCTCGGCGATCTGGTGCTTGCCGGGCGCGTGCGCGCAGCCACGATCCAGGGTGCAGCGGTTGATGCCATTGCGCCTTCGCGCAGGCTTTATGGGGGCGGTGGGGCATCGGTGCGTGGCTACGGCTTTCAGGGCGTCGGTCCGCGCGATGCTCTGGGCAACCCGACAGGCGGTGCCTCGCTGGTTGAATTCGCCATCGAGGCGCGCATTCCCACCCCGCTGTTTGCAGGTGCGATTGAGGTCGTGCCCTTCCTCGATGGCGGCTCTGTGGCGCGCGGATCGACCCCCGATTTCGACGAGATCCGCTTCGGTGCAGGGGTTGGCATCCGCTACAAGACCAGCTTCGGCCCTATCCGCATCGATGTGGCCGCCCCGCTCAACCCGACCACCTTCGATAGTCCGGTGGTGGTCTATGTCAGCCTCGGGCAGGCGTTCTGATGGCTGAGGCGGCGCAAACCTCAATCCCGCCGGGTCCGTCAGGTGCGCGGCGCTGGGGCAAGCGGGCGGGCTGGGCGCTGGGGCTGCTGCTTGCGCCATTCCTGCTCGCCGCGCTGTTCTTCGCCACGCCGATCGGCAAGCGTTTCATTGCCGATCAGATCGCCGCGGTCGCCCCCGCATCGGGTCTGCGCTTTACCGTCGGGCGGATTGAGGGCGATGTTTATCGGCAGGCAGTGCTGCGGCAGGTGACGGTGAGCGACCCGAAGGGCGCCTTCCTCACTATCCCCGAAGTGCGGCTCGATTGGCGCCCCCTCAACTGGCTGTGGAGCGGGCTCGATATCCGCGAGGTGACAGCCAAACGCGGGCGGCTGACGCGGCTGCCGGAACTGCTCCCCGGCGATCCTGATGCGCCGCTGCTCCCCGATTTCGATATCCGGGTGGACAAGCTGCGGATCGAGAATCTCGTCATCGCCAAGGGCCTTGCCACCCCGCGCGACGAGCGGGCGAACCTTGCTGCACGGATCGATATCCGCAAGGGCCGCGCGTTGATCGATGCGAAGGCCCGGTTGGGTGCGCAGGACCGTTTTGCACTGCTGCTTGATGCCGAACCAGATGGCGATCGCTTCGAACTGGAAGGCGATGCGCTGGCCCCTGCGGGCGGCGTGCTGGCGGGGCTGGCTGGCCTTGGCGAGGGCTATGCGGCGCGCATTGTGGGGGACGGGACCTGGGCAAAATGGCGCGGCGCGGCGGTGGCAAGGGCTATCGGCGCTGGAGATGAACGTCCCATGGCGGCTTTCCGGATCGCCAATGATGCGGGGCGCTACGGCGTCATTGGACAGCTTCGCAGTGGGCTCGGCAGCGGCACAATCCTTGGCCGGGCGCTGAGCGATACGACTTCGCTGGCTACCAGTTTCACGCTGGAGAACAGCATCATCGAAGGGCGCGCTGCTGCTGTCTCTGCCTCGGTCGATCTGCGTGCGGGCGGGGTGGTGGATCTGGCCGACAAGGTCGTTGATGGCGCGCGGGTGCAGCTTGCGTTGCGCGATCCCGATGTGCTCGGGGCAGGTGTCAGGCTTGAAGATGCGCGGATTGACGCCAACCTTGCAGGGGCGTTCAGCGATCTGGGTATCAAGCACGAAATCACCGTCGCCCGCCTGACCGCCTCGGGCGTGATCGCCACTGGCCTTGCGCAGGCGGGGAGCGCGCGGCTGCAGGGCGCGGTGCTCAGTCTGCCGCTTGCGCTTACTGCCCAGCGGGTGACAACGGGCTTTGCGCAGGCCGATCCGCGCCTTGTCGGGGGGCGTGCCGCGGGCTTGCTAACCTATGATTTTGCTCGCAACTGGCTTGCCGCTGACCGGACCGAGGTTACCTTTCCGGGGCTTTCGGCAACGCTTTCGTTGCAGGGCGATATCCCCGCTGGCGCCTACGCCATCGCCGGGCCGGTGACGGCGCAGCGGCTCAGGGTTGATGGTGCCGGCGAGGTGACGGCCAATGCCAAAATCCTTGCCAAGTTCGGCCCCGCTGTGCCGTGGAGCCTGCGTGCCAATCTGGCGGGCGTGCTCAGCCGCATTGGCAATGCGACGATCGTCAACCTTGCGGGCGATCAGGTGCGCTTCAAGGGCGAGCTGGGCATGGGAACGGGCCAGCCGATCATCCTGCGCAATACCACCATAACCGCTCCGCGGCTCTCGGCCACACTCGACAGCAAGGTGGTGACCGGCGGCGGGGTGACCCGCACTGTGCTGGCGGGGAGCGGGCGGCAGACCCAAAAAGGGCCGGTCCGCCTCGAAGCCGAAAACGCCGCCGCAGGCCCGCGCGCCGGGCTGGGACTGGCCGGTCCCCCACCCGCCCCCCGGCGCAAGGATGGTCGCATTGAGCCGGCCCCCAGGCAGGGGGGGGTCGGCCCTGGTGTGGG
>JAGKSZ010000281.1 GCA_018991295.1 Porphyrobacter sp.
CTGGTCCCCGTACTGGGGATCGGGGAGGATGTCCCGCTTTTCGGGACGACGACGACGTGACATATCGATTAACTCCTGCGGAGTGCGGCCCTTGCCCTCCCCCTTTTTCCGTCATGCTGAACTTGTTTCAGCATCCATCTCGCACCATAGAGCGGCGGCGCGAGCGGCAGGATGGACCCTGAAACGAGTTCAGGGTGACGGGCTGGCTTTTGAAGGTTGTCAGGAGTTCGTATGGGTTATCGGGTGGCTGTCGTCGGCGCGACCGGCAATGTCGGGCGCGAGATGATGCAGGTTCTCGCCGAGCGCGAATTCCCCTGCGACGAGGTGGCCGCGGTCGCCTCCCCGCGCTCCACCGGCAGCGAGGTCGAGTTCGGCGACACCGGCAAGATGCTCAAGTGCAAGAACATCGAGCATTTTGATTGGGCCGGATGGGACATTGCGCTGTTCGCGGCAGGCTCGGGCCCGGCCAAGGAATATGCCCCCAAGGCAGCTGCTGCCGGCTGCATCGTGATCGACAATTCCTCGCTCTATCGCATGGACCCCGATGTGCCGCTGATCGTGCCGGAGGTGAACCCCGATGCGATCGATGGCTATACGGCGCGCAACATCATCGCCAATCCCAACTGCTCGACCGCGCAGCTGGTGGTGGCGCTGAAGCCGCTCCATGATGCTGCGACGATCAAGCGCGTGGTGGTCAGCACCTACCAGTCGACCTCGGGTGCGGGGAAGGCGGGTATGGACGAATTGTTCGCCCAGTCCCGCGCGATCTTCGTGGGTGATCCGGTGGAGCCGCAAAAGTTCACCAAGCACATCGCCTTCAACGTCATTCCGCACATCGACGTCTTCCTCGACGACGGTTCGACCAAGGAAGAGTGGAAGATGGTGGTCGAGACCAAGAAGATCCTCGATCCCAAGATCAAGCTGACCGCGACCTGCGTGCGCGTGCCGGTGTTCGTCGGCCACTCCGAGGCGGTCAATATCGAGTTCGAGAACGAGCTTTCCGCCGAAGCCGCCATGGACATCCTGCGTGAGGCGCCGGGCGTGATGCTCATCGATAAGCGCGAGGATGGCGGATATGTCACCCCCATCGAATGCGTCGGGGATGCCGCGACCTTCGTCAGCCGCGTGCGCGAAGACCCGACGGTGGAGAACGGCATCACGCTCTGGGTGGTGTCGGACAACCTGCGCAAGGGCGCGGCGCTGAACGCGGTGCAGATCGCCGAACTGCTCGGCCGCCGCCACCTCAAGAAGGGTTGAGCCCGCGGGATGACGCCGCTTCCCAAGGCGCAAGGCTGGATGCTGGCGGCAGTCGTGCTGGGCATCCCACTGAGCGTCTGGGGCGCGCTCTATCCGGGCAACACCTGGCTTCAGGTCGGGCCTGTGGCGCCGGGGCTGCCCTTTGCGTGGCGGGCCTTGTCCCGCGCGCCAATCAGCAATGCCTCGGCGGCCTGCATCACCGCCTTCGTGCTGCTGCACCTGCTCGCTGCGCGCTGGTCTTACAGCTTTGTGCCTTATGATACGTGGTTCCCCCCGTTGGAGGCGGAGCGCAACCATTTCGACCGCCTTGTCCACTTCGCTTTCGGGGTGTTGGCGATGGCGCCAATCGTTGAAGTTGGAGTGCGCTACTGGGGCCTGTCCGCTCGCATGGCGATGGTCTTCGCTATGGCCTTCGTGCTTGCCGTGGGCGGGCTTTACGAGATTTTCGAATGGTGCCTCACACTCATCCTCGCGCCCGAAGCTGCGGGGGCTTACAATGGTGAACAAGGTGACATGTTCGATGCGCAGAAGGACATGGCGCTGGCGGGACTCGGCGCGGTGTTGACTGCACCGATTGTGCATCGCGCAGCTTGGTGGAAAGGGATGCAATGAAGATGCAGCGATGGGCTTTGGCAGCGCTGGCCGGAGCAATCCTGCTTGCCGGATGCGACAGTGGCGGGGTGCCGAGCCCTGCGGGAAAGCGTGGGGGGCAGGCACAGCAAGCGCCGCCCGCGGCGAATGCGGGGGAACTGCGTTCTGACGGCATGAGCGCGGGGCCGGAAAGCTTCTATTTTGCCGCCGGGCAAAGCGAAGTGGAAGCCGCGCTCGCGAAGGCATTGGGGCCGCGCCTGCGCAGCGGCGCGAACCCGGAATGCGGGGCAGGGGCGCTGACCTTCTCCGATTTTGCGGGCGGCCTGACCGTGCATTTTCAGGAAGAGCAGCTCGTCGGCTGGAACTGGCATCTGCCGCAGGATGGCGATGCGAAGCCTGTGGGCACTGTCAGCTTGCCGGGCAAGGTGCAGGTCGGATCGGCACGCGCCGTGCTGGAAGCGGCGCCCGGTTTTGCGAGGATCGAAGGCAGTACATTGGGCGAGGAATTTGCGCTCGGGCAGAAAATCGGCGGCTTTGTCGCAGGCGACACTGTCGAGATGCTCTACGCCGGAACCCAGTGCTTCTTCCGCTGATTATTCCGACAGCGCGACAGGACCTGCAGGCCGCGTGTTCCGGCGCATCAGCAGCGCCAGTGGAGCAGCAGCCAGGGTAATCCACATCATCGCCCAGAAATCGTCGATATAGGCGATCATCGCCGCCTGCCGGTTTACCTCGGCATCGATCAGCATCAATGCCGTATCACCAAGGGCCTGAAAACGGTCGGTCGTCGAGAAATCGACGATATTGCCCGTCGCCGCTGTGACATTTGCGCCGAGATCGGCGTGCGCGGTCTGGAGGTTGCGGGCCAGCAGCACCGTCATCCATGCGATCCCCGCCGATGCGCCCAGAGATCGCAGCAGGTTGAGCAAGCTTGATCCATCGGTGCGCAAATGCGGGCTGAGCGTGGCAAATGCGCTCACCTGCAAAGGGATGAAGACCAGACCCATCCCGAGCCCCTGCAACAATCCGCTGACAATCACATGCGTCTCGTCAACGCCAAGCGACCAGTGCGCCATCTGCCAGAGCGATAGAGCACATATCAGAAATCCGCTTGCCACGACGGGCCGGGCGTCGATCCCGCGGCGCATCAGGAGGCCGGAGACCTGCATTGAAACCAGGATCCCCACCCCGCGCGGCATCAGCACGATGCCGGTGTCGATCACGCCATAACCGAACAGGTTTTGCAGCATCGGCGGCAACAGCGCCATTACCGCGAACATCACGATCCCGATCACCACCATAAAGGCGAGCGCAATGGCAAAGTTGCGATCGGCAAACAGCGCGCGGTCAAACATCGGGGCAGGGGCGGCGGCGAAGTGGATCACCACCATCCATGCCGCCGATACGGTGAGCAACAGGTAGACCCAGATCTCTGCCGAGGCGAGCCAATCGACATGCGCGCCCCGGTCCAGCATCAGCTGGAAGGCAGTGAGGGCCACGGCCAGCAGCAGGAACCCTGTCAGATCAAAGCGCCGTTCCCGGCGGGGACGACGGGGCAGGCAGGCGATGAGGATCGCCAGCGAGGCAAGGCCGACGGGCAGATTGACAAAGAACACCCAGCGCCAGTTCGCAGTCTCGGTCAGCCAGCCGCCGAGGATCGGCCCCAGGATCGGGCCAATCATGATCCCCATCCCCCAGATTGCCATGATCTGAGGATGGCGGCTGGGCCGCGTGGTATCGAGCATGAAGGACTGGCTCAAGGGCGCGATGAAGGCGCCGGCCATTCCCTGAAGTGCGCGAAAGGCGACCATTTCCTCAAGGCTGCGGGCAAGACCGCATAGCATTGAGGCGAGGATGAACCCCGCGACCGAGAGTATGAACAGCAGCCGCGCTCCGATACGGTCGGCAAGCCATCCCGTAAGTGGCAAGGCGACGGCCGAGGCGATGATGTAGCTGGTCAGCACCCAGGTGATTGTATCGACGGTCGCCCCGAGCGATGATTGCATGTGCGGCAGCGCGACATTGGCGATGGTGGTATCGAGGATCTGCAGGAGTGATGCGGCCATCACCCCGATGATCATCAGCGGGTAGTTGGCGCTTTCGATTTCGGGTGCGTCCAACCCCGTTGCCACCTCGGCCTGAACCGCCTCAGGGGTAGGTTCGGACGTGGCTGCCACGTCAGTTTGGCTGCTTTGTGCCGGTGAAAACGGTCACTTCGGTGGAAAGTCCTGCAATCAGATGGCGCGGGCTATCGCCATCCAGCGCGATCCGGACCGGCACGCGCTGCGTGACCTTGACCCAGTTGCCGGTGGCATTCTGTGCGGGGAGCACCGAAAACTCCGCCCCAGTCCCGGCGCCAATACTGGCGACACGGCCCTTCAGCACCAGATCGGGATAGGCATCGAAACGCACTTCGGCACGCTGGCCCACGGCCATGTCTGCCAGATCGGTCTCCTTGAAATTCGCCTCGACAAAGGTTGAACCGCTGCGGACCAGCGTCAGCACCGGCAGGTTGGGGACCACCTGCTGGCCCAGTTGCAATCGGTCTGCCTGAGCGATACGCCCGGCTACCGGTGCGCGCACCTCGGTCCGCCTTAGCGCGAGCTGTGCATTGGCGCGGCGCGCCTCGGCGGCGGCGACTTGCGGGTTGACGCCGGGAACTGCCGGGCCGTTGGCCAGCCGCGCCCGCGCCTCGCGCTGGCGATCCTCGGCCTGCCTGACCCGCTCGCGCGCCTGAATGACGGCCTGTTCGGCCGCCTCGAAATCGGCCTTGGTTGCAAAGCCCTTGTCGCGCAGCGCGCGCACCCTTTCGAACCGGGCCTCGGCAAAGCCGACATCGCTGCGTGCGGCAGTGATATCAGTGCCGGTCAGATCGGCATCGTTGCGAAGCGCGATGATATTGGCCTGTGCGCCTGCCATTGCCGCATCGGCCTCTGTGACAGCGAGGCGGTAGGGTTCAGGATCGATGCGGAACAATAGCTGGCCTTCGGCCACTTCGGCCCCATCTTTCACCAACACCTCGGTGATTGCGCCGCCGACCTCGGCGCTGACTGATACCATGTCCTTTTTGACATAGGCGTTGTCGGTCGAAACCTTGCCCTGAAGGCTGTGCCAGTATGCCCACGCTCCCAAGACAAGTGTGACTGGCACCGCCAGCATCAGGGCCCAGCGCGCCCACGGACGCCCCGCGTTTGCCTTGTCGGGGCGTGCGAGCGGCGTGGCTGCGTCGGCATCCGGGGTGCGTGCGGGATCGGCCTCAGCCATGCCGCACCTCCGGTTGGCGTGCGGCGATCAGATTTGCGGCGATGCGATCAAGCATCTGAGCAAACATTGCGCGCTCGGCCGCATCGAAACCGGTGAGCATGTCTTCGAACAGCGACTCCACGGTTATCCGCAAGCGGGTGACGATCCCGCGGCTCTTGTCAGTCAGGTGCAGGATCCGCGCACGCCGATCGGCAGGATCGGCCTGGCGTTCAACCCATCCGGCTTCCTCCAGCCGATCAGCGATGCGGGTGAGAGTGATCGGTTCGATCTCCAGCCGTTCGGCATAGAAGGCCTGGTTCTGGTCGGGGGTTCGCTCCAGCGCCAGCAGCAACCGCGCCTGCGGCCCCGTCAACGCAAGACTGCGCACACGTTCATCGAACAGGCGGCGCAGCTGGCGCGAATTGTCTGCAAGACGGTACCCGGTGTCGATGCTCATGGGTGTCCTTATAATAAGTGCACTTATTATTCTCAAGCCCGCTGGCCGAGCGGGTCGAACCGCGCTAGCAAGGGCAGCATGACCCTTCGCGCCGACCTTTTTTTCAGCTTCCGTTCGCCCTATTCCTATCTAGCAATCGGGCGCTATCGCGCTTTTGCGCAAGAATATGACGTCGACATCGCGCTTCGTACCGTGCTGCCAATTGCGATCCGCGATCCATCGATCCTGTTCACCGGCAACCCCAATGTCGGGCGCTATATCTTCATTGATGCAGCGAGGACGGCACAGATGCTGGACCTTCCCTATCGCTGGCCCCGGCCCGATCCGGTGGTGCAAAACCTCGCCACCCGCGAGATCGCGGCTGAGCAGCCCTATATCCACCGCCTGTGCCGTCTGGGGCAGGCAGCCGAACGACGGGGCAAGGGGCTGGCCTTTGCCGACGAGGTGAGCCGCGTGATCTGGTCCGGGACCGTCGATAACTGGCACGAGGGCGATCATCTGGCCAAGGCTGCGGCCCGCGCGGGGCTCGATCTTGCCGACCTTGATGCCGAGGCGGAGCGCGATGCGCAGGCTCTCGATGCCGAGATTGCCGCCAATCAGGCTGCGCTCGAAGCGGCCGGGCATTGGGGGGTGCCCACCCTTGTGTTCGAGGGTGAGCCTTTCTTCGGGCAGGACCGCATTGCCATGGCGAAGTGGCGGATGGAGCAAAAGGGGCTGGTACGCCGTGACGCTTGATCATTTCGCCAGCTTCGATGGGACGCGGCTTGCGATCCATGTCGAAGGTGAGGGACGGCCGGTGGTGCTGCTCCACGGGCTGTTCTCCTCGGCGCAGATGAACTGGATCAAGTGGGGCCACGGGGCACGGCTTGCGGCAGCAGGCTTTCGGGCCATCATGCTCGATTTTCGTGTGCATGGAGACAGCGATGCGCCGCGAGCGGCCTCGGCCTACCC
Source organism: Porphyrobacter sp. (assembly GCA_018991295.1). Taxonomy (GTDB): domain Bacteria; phylum Pseudomonadota; class Alphaproteobacteria; order Sphingomonadales; family Sphingomonadaceae; genus Erythrobacter. Next base: position 6,500 of record JAGKSZ010000281.1, read on the forward strand.
TCAGGGTGTGCTGGTGCGCGATGTGGCGGCGTTGGCCGATCATTGCGGGCTCGAGCCGGGCAGCTTTGATCTCGTGGGCTTTTCCCTCGGCGCGCGCACGGCGATCCACACCGTTGCGCACGGCATCCTTGAGCCGCGCCGCCTGTGCGTGTGCGGGATGGGGGTGGAGGGCCTTGCCGGGTGGCAGCGACGCGCAGATCACTTCAAACGGGTGATTGACGAGTTCGACACCATCAAGCCCGGCGATCCCGCCTTTACCGCGCGCACGTTCCTGAAATCGCAAGGTGTTGACCGGGTCGCGGCGCGCCTCCTGCTCGATGCCATGGATGACTTCGATTTAGCCAGCCTTGCCAACATCACCATGCCGACTGCGGTGATCTGCGGCGATGAAGACCGCGACAATGGCTCGGCCCCTGATCTTGCCGCCTTGCTGCCCGATGCACGCTACATCGAAGTGCCGGGCGGCCATATGAACAGCGTTACCCGGCCCGAGCTGGGCGAGGCGATCGCGGAATTCCTCGCGGCTTGATTCCCGCGCGTCGGCGGTCCAAACCCGGGGCCATTGTCACAAGCCTGACGGGAACATCGCACCATGAAACTCGCCGCCCCCTTCCTGCGGAGCGCCGCTGCCGCGCTCGCCATCGCTGTTGCTGCGCCGCTGGCCGCGCAAGATGCGGCACCTGCTGCAGAATCTGCCGCCACCTATCCCGAAACCCCTGAAGGCGCGAAGGCGTGGCTGGCTGCGGTTGAGGCTGATCTGGCCGCCTTTTCGGTCGAATTCGGGCACGTGTCGTGGATCAATGCCACCTATATCAACCACGACAGTGATACGCTGGCGGCCAGGTATGGGGCGGAGTTGACGCTGAAGCAGGTCGGTTATGCCAATGATGCGGCGCGCTATGCCCGTGTGGCCGGGCTGGATGCCGAAACCACGCGCAAGCTCGATATGCTGCGCAACAGCATCGGCCTGCCCGCGCCCCGTCGTCCGGGCGCGGCCGAGGAGCTGAACGCGATCGCCACCAGCCTCGGCTCTGCCTACGGGCGGGGCAAGGGCACCTTGAACGGCAAGCCGATCAACGGCAGCGATATTGAAGCGGAGATGGGCAATCTTGAACGCACGCCCGATGAACTGAAGGAAATGTGGGCCAGCTGGCACGACAATGTCGGCG
>JAGKSZ010000003.1 GCA_018991295.1 Porphyrobacter sp.
TGCCGGTGGTGCCGCTGGTGGAGCAGATCATGCAGGGGTCGCGCTCGTCGCCCGGCACCCATGCGAAGTCGCCGTCCTGCGCGCCGATCCAGTCCTCGAAGGCGGGGGCGTGCGCGCCGCTGTCGTAGCAGATGTAGTGCTCGACCGTCTTCCAGCGGTCCTTCATGCGGTCCACTATCGGCTGGAACGCCGCGTCGTAGATCAGCACGCGGTCCTCGGCGTGGTTGACGATGTAGTCGAGCTGGTCGTCGAAGAGGCGCGGGTTCACCGTGTGGAGCACCCCGCCCATCCCGGCGACGCCATACCAGCTCACGAGGTGGCGTGAATGGTTCATCGCAAGGCTCGCCACCTTGTCGCCCGGGCTGCAGGCCGAGCGCGAGCAGCGCCTGCGCCATCTTGAGCGCATCGCGGCGGATACCCGCCCAGTTGGTGCGGGTCTCGCTGCCATCAGCCCAGCGGCTGACGATCTCCCGCGTCGGCGCCTCGCGCGCGGCGTGATCGATCACCGCGGTCACCCGCATCGTCCAGTCCTGCATTGCTCCAAGCCGAGCCATTGTTCTCTCCGTTGCGACGCAATCATGTTGCGCGTGTTGTGTCAGAATCAGCGCGAATGAATGCCCGCAGCCGCCCCGCTTGGCAATCGGGGCGGGGTCAAAAAAGTGACACTATATCACGCCACCAGCCGGAGATTGCCGCGCTTCTTGAGCGGTACCAGAGAAACCCGCGCGATACCCTCGATCGCTGCAAGGCGCTCGGCCAGTTCGCCGTTCAGCACGAAATCGCGGCCCAGACGCATCTGCGCCTCGCCGCCTTCGGCCAAGGCCAGCCTTACCACCACTTCGCCTGCCCCCGTAGGCCGTTCGCCGCGCGCTGCGGCCAGTTCGATCTGGAGCTCCCGCAGGGCTTCAATGGTGGCGATATCGGCAGTCAGTTCCATCGCGGTAGAGCCGCTCACCGCCGCCAGCGGTCGGGCTCCTCGCACGGTGAGGCGGGGCGGCTCGTCGGGATTGGGGCTGTCGAGTTCCACTGTGAGCAGCAGGCACTCGCCCGCCGCTGCCCAGCGTTCGAAATCGGGCACCAGTGCCTCTTCAAAGCAGGCGGCGGAGAACTGGCCCGAAGCATCGGAGAAATCGGCGCGCACAAAGGTCCCGCCCTTGCGGGTCCGCGCCTTGGTGATGCCTTCAACCAGCGCCGCCATCACCGCTGTGCCGCGCCCGCCCGGAGGTGCGCCCGCCTCCATCAGGCTTTGATAGGTCCGCGCGCCATTGGCGCTGGCCGCCTCGCGGAATTGCTGCACGGGGTGGGCAGAAAAGTAGAAGCCGAAATTCTCGCGCTCCTTGGCCATCCTGTCGGGCCGTGACCACGGGGCGCAGGGCTGCAAACGCAGGTCCTCGGGCTCGCCCGCATCGCCGCCAAACAGCCCCACCTGCCCGCTGGAACGCTCACGGATCGCCGCGTCTGCCACCGCCATCAGCATATCGGCATTGGCAAACAGCAAGGCGCGATCCGGCTCCAGCCCGTCAAAGGCGCCCGCGCAGATCAGGCCTTCGAGCTGGCGACGGTTCATCGTGCCCTGCGGCAGGCGCTCGAACAGGTCCTTGAGGCTGGCAAAGCGCCCGTTTGCCTCGCGCTCGGCCACAATTGCCTCCATCGCCTTTTCACCGACATTGCGGATCCCGGCGAGGGCATATCGCACCGCGTAGCCCGTATCGGTTTGTTCAACGGTGAATTCAGCCTCGGAGGCGTTGATGCAGGGTGGCAGCACCTCCACCCCGCCCTGCCCGTTCGGATAGCGCCGCGCGTCATCGACAAAGACGTTGAGCTTTTCCGACTGGTGCATGTCGAAGCACATCGAGGCGGCGTAGAATTCCTCCGGATAATGCGCCTTCATCCACGCGGTCTGATAGGCAAGCAGCGCGTAGGCGGCGGCGTGCGACTTGTTGAAGCCGTAGCCTGCAAACTTGTCGATCAAGTCGAACAGTTCATTGGCGCGCTTGGGCTCAATGTCCGAAACCGCCTTGCAGCCTTCGACAAAGCGCCCGCGCTGGGCGTCCATCTCGGCCTGCACCTTCTTGCCCATCGCGCGGCGCAAGAGGTCTGCGTCCCCGAGGGAATAGCCCGCGAGCACCTGGGCGGCCTGCATCACCTGTTCCTGATAGACGAAGATGCCGTAGGTTTCGGCAAGGATGCCTTCGAGCTTGGGATGCGGATATTCGATCGGAACCTGCCCGGCCTTGCGCTGGCCGAACAGCGGGATGTTGTCCATCGGGCCGGGGCGATAGAGCGAGACGAGCGCGATGATGTCACCGAAATTGGTGGGCTTCACCGCCTTCAGCGTGCGGCGCATGCCTTCCGATTCCAGCTGGAACACGCCGACCGTGTTACCCGCCTGCATGAGGTGATACACCTGCGCATCGTCAAGTGGCAGCGCGCCCAGATCGATGGTGATGCCGCGCTGCTCCAGCAGATCCACCGCCTTCCTCAGCACCGAAAGGGTCTTCAGCCCGAGGAAGTCGAACTTCACCAGCCCGCTGGATTCGACATACTTCATGTCGAACTGCGTCACCGGCATATCCGAGCGCGGATCGCGGTAAAGCGGCACGAGCTTGGCCAGCGGCCGGTCCCCAATCACAACGCCTGCAGCATGGGTGGATGAATTGCGCGGCAGGCCTTCAAGCTGCATCGCCAGATCGACGAGGCGCTTGACCTCTGGCTGGGTGTCATACTCCTTGCGGAAATCGGCGGCACCGTTCAGCGCGCGCGGCAGCGGCCAGGGATCGGTCGGGTGGTTGGGCACCATCTTGCACAGCCGGTCGACCTGACCGTAGCTCATCTGAAGGATGCGCCCGCAATCGCGCAGCACCGCGCGGGCTTTCAATTTGCCGAAGGTGATGATTTGCGCGACGTGATCTGACCCGTATTTCTGCTGAACATAGCGGATCACCTCGCCCCGGCGCGTTTCGCAGAAGTCGATATCGAAGTCGGGCATGGACACGCGTTCAGGGTTCAAGAAGCGTTCGAACAGCAGCCCCAGCTTGATCGGATCAAGATCGGTGATGGTCAGCGCCCATGCCACCGCCGAGCCGGCACCGGACCCGCGACCCGGCCCCACCGGAATGCCGTTATCCTTGGCCCATTTGATGAAGTCGGCAACGATCAGGAAGTAGCCGGGAAAGCCCATTTTGACGATCACATCGATCTCGAATTCGAGACGGTCGAAGTAGACGCGCCGTTCTTCCTCAGAGAGATCAGGATAGGCCGCAAGGCGGGCTTCCAGTCCTTTGCGCGAATCCTCGGCAAGCATTTTCGCCTCGCCCGCAAGGTCGCCGGCAAGGCTCGGCAGGATCGGTTTGCGATAGGGCGGTGCAAAGGCGCAACGCTGGGCGATGACAAGGGCGTTGGCGGTTGCCTCCGGAAGGTCGGCAAAGGCCTCCTCCATCATGCTCGCGTGCTTGACGAAAGCCTGCGGATTGGAGCGCGGGCGATCATCGGCCTCGATCTGGGTGGAATGCGCGATGCACAGCATCGCATCATGCGCCTTGTGCATGTGCGGCTCGGCAAAATTCGCCGGATTGGTCGCCACCAGCGGGAGATCGCGGGCATAGGCGAGATCGATCAACGCGTCCTCGGCGCGCTCGGCTACGGGATCGCCATTGCGCGCAAGTTCGATGTAGAGCCGCTCCGGGAACAGCGCGCCGAGCCGGTCAGCCAGCCGTTCAGCCGCGTCCTGCTGACCTTCGGCAAGCAGCCGCGTCAACCCGCCCTCTCCCGCACCGGTCAGCGCGATCAGGCCCTCTGTGCGCCCTTCCAGATCGGCAAGCGTGACGTGCGGATCGCGCTCCAGGGGCCGATCGAGGTGAGCGGCCGAGACCAGATGACACAGGTTGTCATACCCAGCCGGGTCCTGCGCAAACAGCGGCAGGTAATCGACCACGGCGCGGCTATCGTCCCGCGCAACCCCAAGCAGCGTGCCAATGATCGGCTGCACGCCTTCGCCCTTGCAGGCCGCGGCAAATGCCATGATGCCATAAAGCCCATTGCGGTCGCAGATCGCAATGGCAGGGAATCCGCGTTCCTTGGCCAGCTTGGCAATGTCCTTGGGATCGATTGCCCCTTCGAGCATCGAATAGGACGAAAGCACACGCAAGGGGACGAAGGGAGCAAAGGCCATGCCCCGCAATCTAGGAGATCGCGCCGATTCTCAAAGCGCCCCGCGCTCCTTTGTTGTGCAAAGGGCGGCGCAAAACTACAGCAGTTTCTCGATGTCGCGCGCAATCGCTTCGGGCTTGTCGTTGGGGGCATAGCGTTTCACCACATTGCCCTGCCGGTCGATCAGGAACTTCGTGAAATTCCACTTGATCGCCGTGGTCCCCATCAGGCCCTTCTTTTCTGCCTTCATCCAGTCAAACAGCGGTGAGGCATCAGCGCCGTTGACATCGACCTTCGCCATCAGCGGGAAGGTGACGCCGAAATTGACCTTGCAGAACTCGGCGATTTCATCGGCCGAGCCGGGCTCCTGCGCACCGAACTGGTTGCAGGGAAAGCCGAGCACTTCAAAGCCCTTGTCCTTGTATTGCTGATAGAGCTTTTCCAGCCCGTCATATTGCGGGGTAAAGCCGCACTTGCTGGCGGTGTTGACCACCAGCAGCACCGTGCCGAGCTTCTCCTTCAGCGCAAGTTCCTGACCGCGATTGGTGGTGACGGTGAAATCGGCAATCGTCGTCATCGGGATATCCTCATGTCAGATCAGCACGCCTTCTTTGAGGCGCACCACGCGGTCCATCTTGGCAGCCAGACGTTCGTTGTGGGTGGCGACCAGCGCCGCGCTGCCCTCGCCCCGCACCAGCGCGAGGAACTGCCCCAGCACAGTGTCGGAGGTGTGTTCATCAAGGTTGCCGGTCGGCTCGTCGGCCAGCACCAGTGCGGGGCGGTTGGCAAGGGCGCGGGCCACGGCCACACGCTGCTGCTCACCGCCCGAAAGCTGGCTGGGCCGGTGCGTCAGGCGCTCACCAAGGCCAAGGCTGGTAAGCAGGCTGTCTGCCCGCGCCTGCGCCTGGGTGCGGGTGGTGCCGAGGATCATCTGCGGCATCACCACATTTTCGCGCGCGTCAAAATCGGGGAGAAGGTGGTGGAACTGATAGACAAAGCCCAGATGTTCGCGGCGCAGCTGCGTGCGCGCATCGCCCGCCATATCCTCGGCGCTGCTGCCGGCAATGGTTATCGAACCGGCGAAACCACCCTCCAGCAGGCCGACCGCCTGAAGCAGCGTCGATTTGCCCGAGCCCGAGGGGCCCAGCAGCGCGACAATCTCGCCCGGCATGATATCCAGATCGACGCCGCGCAGCACATCAATGCGCTGACCGCCCTGCTCGAAGGACCGCCTGAGGCCTTTCAAAGACACGATCGGCTGAAGGCTATTCATAGCGAAGCACCTGTACCGGATCGGTGTTTGCGGCCTTCAAGGCTGGGTAGAGCGTGGCAAGAAAACTCATCGTCAGCGCCAGCATCACGATCCCTGCCACCTCCCACGGGTCAGTGCGCGATGGCAGGGTTGACAGGAACCGCACCTGCGGGTCCCAGATCTGCTGGCCAGTGGCAAAGGCAATGAAATCGACGATCGGCTCACGGAAGAACAGGACAATCGCGCCCAGCATCAGGCCCGCCAGAGTGCCGATGGTGCCGATGGTGGTGCCGGTGGTGACGAAGATCTTGAGCAAGCTGCGCCGGGTCGCCCCCATGGTGCGCATGATCGCGATATCGCGGGTCTTGGCGCGCACCAGCATGACAAGGCTGGAAAGGATGTTGAAAGCGGCCACCAGCACCATGAAGCTGAGCGCAAAGAACATCGCCACGCGCTCCACCTGCAGCGCCTCGAACAAAGCCGAATTCATCGCTTTCCAGTCCGCAATCACTGCCTTGCCCGAAAGGCGCTCGGCAACTGGAGCAAGGATCTGACCGACCTTGTCCGGATCATCGACCGTCACTTCGATCTGCGCGACCGTATCGCCCATCAACAGCAGCCCCTGAGCATCCGCGAGCGGGAGCATCACGAACTTCTCGTCGAAGGTCGAAATGCCGACTTCAAAAATGGCGCCCACCTCATAGGGGACTTGCCGGATCGTGGTCCCGAAGGGCGTGGTGCGCCCGGCCGGGTTGATGATTGTCACCGTATCGCCCACCCGGATGCCGAGGTTCTGCGCCAGTCGGCTGCCGAGCGCGACCTTGTCCGAACCGGCAGAAAGTGCGCGGATATCGCCCAGCAGCACCTTGTCGCCCAGCGCGGCGATATCCTTGTCGGTCTGCCCACGCAGGAAGATCGCCTCGACATTGCCGTTGAAGCTGACAAGCAGCGGCTTTTCGATCATCGGGGAAGCCTCGACCACACCCGGCGTGCGTTCGAGATTGGCGATCACGCTCTGCCAATTGTCGATCCGCCCGCCATAGGCCTGCACAACGGCATGACCGTTCAGCCCCGTGATCTTGTCGAGCAATTCGGCGCGAAAGCCGTTCATGACACTCATCACGATGACCAGCATCGCCACCGACAGCATCACCACCCCGACAGAAATGGCCGCAACCAGCGCAATGAACGCCTCCCCCTTTCCCGGCCAGAGGTAACGCTTGGCGATCATCCGTTCGAAGGGGGAGAGCATGAAAGTGTAAGCTGCCCGTTTGCTTGCTGAGGCTTGCCTGTAGTGCGCCGCGCGCGTGCCCGCAATCCCGCCTGCAATCCCTAATGCCTGTTGCCTTGCCGCTTTGCCGCCTGATGGCCGTGCTGTCACACGCCGGTCAGCAAAAAGGCGGGCACCTTGCGGCTGGTTGCCCTTGTAATTGATCCGTCACATCGCCATTGGGACGGTGCACTCGCGCAGGTCCCGCGCAAACAGGTCTGGTGATGCCGATGAGCCTCCTAAATGTGACCCACCCGTTCCTCGATGCCGATGGCGACAAGCTGCGTGAGGAATGCGGGATTTTCGGCGCGATCCGCGCAAATGATGCAGCTGCCATGACGGCGCTTGGCCTTCATGCGCTCCAGCACCGCGGACAGGAGGCCGCCGGGATCGTCAGCTTCGACGGGCGCGAATTCTACGCCAGCCGCGGCCTTGGCCATGTGGCAGAGAATTTCTCCAGCTCCGAGGCAATCGCCGCTCTGCCCGGCCACATGGCAGCGGGCCACGTGCGCTATTCCACCACCGGCGGATCGGGCCTGCGCAACGTCCAGCCGCTCTATGCCGAACTGGCCAGCGGCGGTTTTGCAGTCGCGCATAACGGCAATATCTCCAATGCGATGATGCTGCGTGCGGACCTGGTGAACAAGGGGTCGATCTTCCAGTCGACTTCGGACACCGAGGTGATCATCCACCTGGTTGCAACATCGCGCTATCCCACCATAGCTGACCGCCTGGTGGATGCGCTGCGGCTGGTCGAAGGCGCCTATGCCCTCATCGTCATGACACCCGAAGGCATGATCGCCTGCCGCGACCCGCTCGGCATCCGGCCGCTGGTAATGGGGCGGATGGGGGATGCGATCCTGTTTGCCTCTGAAACGGTTGCCTTCGACGTGGTCGGCGCCGAGCTGATCCGCGAAGTTGAGCCGGGCGAACTGGTACTGGTCGATTTCACCGGCGAAATCCGCTCGGTGCGCCCCTTTGGCAGCCCGCCTGCGCGGCCGTGCATTTTCGAACACGTCTATTTCAGCCGGCCGGATTCGGTGTTTGCCGGGCGATCCGTCTACGAAGCGCGCAAGGCGATCGGCATGCAGCTTGCCATCGAAGCGCCCTGCGAGGCCGATCTTGTCGTGCCCGTGCCCGACAGCGGTGTGCCGGCAGCCATCGGCTTTGCGCAAGCATCGGGTGTGCCATTCGAACTAGGCATCATCCGCTCGCACTATGTCGGGCGGACCTTCATCCAGCCCGGAGACGGCGCACGCCATTCCAGCGTCAAGCGCAAGCACAATGCCAACCGCGCGCTGGTGGAAGGCAAGCGCATCGTGCTTATTGACGATTCGATCGTGCGCGGCACCACGTCATTGAAAATCGTGGAAATGATGCGCGAAGCAGGCGCAAGGGAAGTCCACTTCCGCGTCGCCAGCCCGCCCACCGCTCATTCCTGCTTCTACGGTGTCGACACGCCTGAACGCTCCAAACTGCTTGCCGCGCGCATGGAGCTTGATCCGATGCGCGAATTCATCAAGGCTGACAGCCTCGCCTTCATCTCGATCGACGGCTTGTACCGCGCGGTCGGCAAGGAAAAGCGCGACAAGGCCTGCCCGCAATTCTGCGACGCCTGCTTTACGGGCGAATACCCCACCTCGCTCACCGATCTCGCCCTTGCCGAGGCAAAGAGCGCACAGCTTCCCTTTGCTGATCCCAAGGCTGCCTGACACCCCATGACCGACACCACCACCCCCACCAAGCCGCTCGCCGGCCAGACCGCGCTTGTCACCGGGGCCAGCCGCGGCATCGGCGCTGCCACCGCCAAGGCGCTTGCCGCTGCCGGGGCGCACGTCATCCTCGTCGCGCGCAAGGTCAAGGCGCTGGAGGAGGTGGAGGATGCGATCCACGCCCTTGGCGGCACCTCGACCATCGCTCCGCTTGACCTCACTGAACCCGATGCGGTGACGCGCCTTGCCGGCGCTATTGCCGGGCGCTGGCCGACGCTTGACATCATGGTGCTCGCCGCCGGCTATCTGCCCGAACTGACCCCGGCCTCGCAGATGGAGCCCAAGCAGTTCAATCAGGCGCTGCTTATCAATCTTGTTGCCAATCAGGCGCTTATTGCCGGTTTCGATCCGCTGCTGCGCCGCGCCAAGGCGGGCAGGATCATTGGCCTCACCAGCTCGGTCGGCAGCAATCCGCGCCCCTATTGGGGTGCTTACAGCGCGACCAAGGCGGCCTTTGAGAACCTGCTCGAAACCTATGCCGCCGAGGTTGAGCGCCTGTCGCCCCTGCGCGTGGCCATCATCGATCCGGGTGCCACCCGCACCGAAATGCGCGCCCGCGCCTATCCGGGTGAGGACCCGGCGACGCTCAAGGGGCCCGAAGTGGTCGCTGACCGGCTCACCGCACTCCTTGTCGAAGGATTTGACGGCCTGCACCGCGAACGCATCGGCTGAGCGCGGCAAGGCCCGCTCGCGGCATAACTAAAGCAATATTTACCACGACTTGAAAGCCTCGCTTAAGGAACAAGGGTGCAAACCTTTGCGCGGACCAATCCGCCCCTTCGTGAGACCGCAAGCTTCGAGACAAGGTAGACGGCAATGCCGCCCCATTCCGATCCCTATCACACCGCTTCGCAGGAAGACCGTTGCGGCCCGCGCACCCGGTTGACGATCCCGGCCACGCTGCGCGCCTCAGGCGGGCGTGCCTTCCAGAGCGTGGTGCACGACCTGTCGATCTCCGGATTTTCGGCCTCCTCGATCAACCGGATGCATGAAGGACAATTGTGCTGGCTGACCCTGCCCGGCCTCGAATCGCTTCAGGCCGAGGTGGTGTGGTGGGACAACTGCATTGTCGGCTGCGCGTTCAGCGAACTGCTCAGCCCGATCATTCACGACAACATCCTCCAACGCTACAGCAACATCGGAGCCTATCGTCAGGTCATCTGATGTTTCACGTGAAACAGCGCAAAACCCCGCCGCAAGACGGGGGCTGGCAGGGGTCTGGAGGGGGTCAGGACCGGGTCTGACCGGGGTCTGCACCCCGGCAGGCATGACCCGGCCCCGTCCCTGTCATTTGAGACTTTCGGCAACCTTGCGGCTCAGATCGAGCAACTGCCCGCGTTCCGGCCCGCCGCTCGCCGTGGCCCAGTTGCCGACATAGGCAACCACCACACCTTGTCCCGGACCTTCCCCCGGAAACAGCGTGATCGCCTGGCCAAAGATCCCCTGCGCCCCAAAGGTGCCCTGCGGATAGGTCCACCACTGATAGCCGTAACCAAACCCGCTGGTTCCGAAATCGACAGCACTATCGGTCGCCTCGGCAAACCAGCCCTCGGGCACGGCCCCCTTCCCGCCTTCCAGCGCAAACTGGCCCATGCGCGCATAATCCGACAGCCGGATCGACAGGCAGCACCCGCCGATATTCCCGCCGCGCGGATCGACCATCCAGAACAGGTCGCCGGCAAACCCGGCCGGATCGACGATTTTCGCCTTGGCATATTCAGCCAGC
>JAGKSZ010000282.1 GCA_018991295.1 Porphyrobacter sp.
GAACTGGTAACGCTCGGAAAGACTGGCCACGGCAACCCTCGCCACCCCATGGCACGTGGCAGAGGACGGGTGCCCGACGACCAGCCCATGGTCGCGTGGTGAGATCGTCACCCAGCACGGCTATCAGTTGACGCCTCGCCGATCCGTGACACCATGCACGCATGACAACCTCACCTGAAGGCGATGAAGGTTCGATGCCTCTTCTGGCACCAAAACTACCGCGGGAGTGGCATCAAAAACCTCGGAAAAAGCCCGGAATTCTGCCATTTTTGGCTGGATTTCGATGCCGCGTGTTTCACGCTGTTTCAGGCCATGCCCCCACGATCAGGGGCATGGAGCGGGGCATGTGCCCCCACATGTCACTGACATCATTACAAATCCGAGCTTTTTGTCCGACGTGAGCGCATCGCTCAATCCGGTCACGCCACCCGCGGGCGCAGTTATTTCGGCTTCGACAAAGTAATCCATCCGACTGCTTGCCCATCGTCTCCAATTTTGGCCCGGTGCCTGCCGAATTCCTGCAAGCACCGCATGAACTGGGGTTCGAACATGGCCTCGGTGTCAATCTTGGCGCAAATCTTTGATCCACGGTCAGGAAAATTCTTGTCATAACCATCAGCAGTAACCAATCGGATTTCAGCCTTGGGTTCGCGCAGGCGGATGGCCTCGATTGCCATTACTTCGGACTGATTGACGATCAGGCTGTAACCTCGCTCAGCAGTGGTCAATGCATCGCGCTTGTTGTTCGCATTGCGGTCGGGAAGTGCGATCGTTGGACCGTTGCGCACCAGATAGATAGGCGGCCCTTCGGCCTCACCGCTTTTCAGAACCCCTTTGGCACTCGCCAGCTCAGACAGCGCAAGTCTGGTTTCGATCAGAAACATCGATTGTCGCACGCCGCCGTCGTAATAGGTCACGGGTTTTGACGGGCGCTTGGGCGCGGGCTCTGGCGAGGCGGAGGTAACCTGAACCTGCTGATAAAAGAACGGCATGGCAACTGAAGCAAGTGCGCCGCCAGTAATGCATTGTTGCGCGGTCCGAATGTCGATGCGCGCATCATCATTTCGGGGGCTCACTGCATCGCGGGCGATCTGTGTGACGTTGACGTATTGCATCTCACCCGTCTCAACCTCGACAAAGCCGAGCAGCACAGTCGGCGCATCCGGTTGAGCGAGCTGTTCGATCAGCGGACAATCTGCAACTTCAACCGGATTGGCGGCATTGCTCTTGCACAGTGCCGCTTCGATCCGCCGACGCAGCGGACCGAGCTTGGCCACGGCTCCCTTGAAGGGAGCAAGATATTTGCTGCTGCGCTTGACGATCTCCCGTTCTGATCCGGGGTTGTACTGCGTGGTCAGCTGACTCAGGACTGCAGCGCGATCCGGTCCGTGAGGCTGCGCCATCGCTGCGCCGACATACAGTGCTTGCAGGGCGCCCGTGCTGACACCCGTTATGACTGTGAACTTCGGCAAGCCGCCCGGGCTGTTCGCATCCAGCTGTTCCAGAAATGCCGCGCCAAACGCGCCCCACTGGCCGCCGCCGGACAGCGCCAGCAACGCCGGGCCATGGCGCGTTTCCGCCACAAAAGCCTCACCCAGAGTCTGTTCCAGCGAAGCCTGAAGTTCGGCACGGCCATCCAATAGAGCCGCACCTTGGGGGATCGCACCGCTCTGGATTTCCTCCATTGTCGGTGAGCGCGGTACAGGGTGGGAATATTTCGTTCGGAACGACGGGCAGTCGACATTGATCGGCGTGGTCGCACACCCGGCAAGCCCAAGCCCCGCGGCCAGAAGCAGGAATGCTGTGCGCATGATCAATTCTCCGATTCCGTGGCCGCCGAGCCGCTTTGGGGTGGAGGCGGCAGTTCATCCGGCAAGGGCGGTGGATCGATCAGGCCGTATTCCACCAGCGCCTTGCTCCACAGCACCGCCGCAAATTGCGGGGTCAGCAACCTTTGGCGGGTTCGGCGCCAACGATCGATCCGCGACCCCGGAGTGCCCGGCGCGCCGAAATCAGCCCACACCTTGGCCCGGTCGAGATCGCCAAGCTTGCCCCAATGCATCGAATAATCGAAGCTGCGCCCGGCGGCATTGTTACCGCCAAGGCATGCGCGCATCCGCCGCGCGCCCTCGACGATGACCTCGCCAACGTGCGGACCGAAAATCGGGGCGTTGCGCGAAAAACCGTCGATCTCGATCACGCAGCTTTCGGGAAAGCGGGTGAAAGCAAGCGTGCCGCTGGCATTGGATACGAACCGCAAGGTGAACAGGAAGGTCGGCGCCAACCCCTCCACCGCCGCACACAGCAAGGGCATGATCTGCGCGATCTCCTCGCGCCTCACCGCAAAGGAGGCATTGTACAACGCCCCCGGATAGCCGCCCGTGATGTCGTCAGGATGGATCTGGCTCCAACGGGCATTGCGGGGCGGATGCTTGTAGGTGTCGCTGTTCTCCAGTTGCATCCGGTACAAGCCAAAAGCGTCTGGCGGTGGAAGTGGGCCGGGATCGGCGGACATCAAGGCCGCCTTGCCAGCCTGCTGGGCATAGTCGGCAATGATCCCGCCGGCGAGATCGGCAAAACTGCGCGGAGCAATCGCCCCCTCCGGGCTGAACGAAGCCGACTGGCTCATCCGATAGAGCGTATGCACTGCGGGGCCGCGGTCCCATCCGAACGGGTTGATGGTGAGTTCGTAGAACACCGGGGCGCCGCTGTACCCCAAAGCGCCTGCGATCTTTCGCCAACGACCCGCAGCAACATCGGCCAGCCAGCCCCGATCAATCGGGTGCAGTTTGATATCAAGATCATAACCTGCATCGCGCACCAGCTCGATCGTCACGCCATTGACCAGCCCCATCCCGCCCAGGTGCACCAGCGCATCGCCAAACACATCGTCATCACGGATCGGCGGCTGGTTGGTGAAGGTTGCGATCGTCGCATCATCCAGCACCGGGCGTGATTTGCGTTCGATCCAGACCGATCGATCAGGGCCGGTCACCAGATGGATGCCGGTGATCATGTCCTGAATCCCCCCAAACCCCAGCCGTGAGCCGTGGCTTGCCGTGGCAATCGCGCCCGCAATAGTCAGTCCCAGATGGGTGCCCGAAGTCTTGACTGACAGCCTTCGGCGCTGCGCCCAATTGAGCAATTCCCGCAACCGGGTCCCACCCAGCACGAACGCCGTCCGCGAGGCTGGATAAGCCCTGCCGCGAGCCATGTGTTGACGCCGCGCGAACGCAAATCCGGACAGGCCGGTAAGGTCGATCTGGGCGTCCATTGCACCGATCAGCGGCGCAAAGCTCCACCCCCGCCCGATCGGCACCAGATCAACCGCTGGTCGCTTGGCGAAGGGATCGTTGCTCCGCTCAAGCACCTTGGCCACATAGCTCTGCAAGAGCGCGGATGTCGCGGCGAACATGGCAGGCCCGCTCTCACCTGCCAGATCGCTGCAGTTGATGGTAGCGTGATCGCGCACGGTGCCATCGGGATAGCCGCTCTTCGACAGAATTACCGCTGCATCCGGATCGCTGAACAGGCGCGGCACATAGCGCCCCTCAGCCGTCAGGTGATAATTGCGCCACAGGCTCATCATGTTGTGCGAGATGCTCGGCATTCGGCTGCGCCCCCTTTCGCAGTAGACGCTGCAGAAGGTGCCACCGCACACGCGCAGCGCAATGGCTATCAGCATGTTTCACACCGAAAAATCTGCATCTACTTGTTCGGCGAGCGGTGCCTGCGGCCGGGTTGATGGTTCCGCTTGGAATTGGCAACCGGTGTCAAGTCGCGGTCCGAGAGGGCTTGGGCAATCGCCACAGGGCCAATCCACCCGTCCGGGAGACAAGCATGACCGCCTTTGCCCCTGCGCGTTCCATTCTTGTCATCCAGCCGACAGCGTCGGCATTGCGCTTACTCCGCTTGCGACAGGCGAAGTGGTGCAATTGGGCGATGCGTCGATCATGTTACGCAACGTCATTCCCAAACACCCGCCGAACGCAGTGGCCAGCGGGTCAGATCACTGGGGAAGCGGGGCGTAACCCTTTAGACTTCGTCGACCCGCGCCAGCCCCGGCGCCAGCAGGTGGATCACCGCCACGGCGAGGAAATAGACCACCGTGCAGGCGGCAAAGATCACTGTGTAATTGCCGCTCGTCGCATCAAGGATTGCGCCGACCGATGCGGCCATGATCATGCCGCCAACCCCGCCTGCAAAGCCGCCGAAGCCGATCACCGAACCGATGGCGCGCTTGGGCAACATGTCGGGTGGCAGCGACAGCAGCTTTG